>NZ_JAOCLL010000022.1:0-67379 GCF_029845285.1 Acinetobacter sp. GD03645
TACGATGCAACCCTGTTTTTTATTATTTTCTTTTGCATGTTTCTTTTTTCTACAAAACTGATGTTTTCGTTGTTTTTATCACCTATTTATGCATAAAAAGCAGGCTCTAGGCCTGCTTTTTATTATTTTTATTTGGATTTAATCAGTGAAAGTCACACGTGCAATCGCTTTTTTGCCTGACTGGATAATCAAAGTGATATTCTCTTTTACAGAGTAGCTCATATCCACCACATTCCAATCGACTTTAACAGCACCACGGCCAACTGCATCTTTCGCAGCTGCAGCATTTGGGTTTAGGCCTGCCACACGAAGAATGGTTGCAATGAACAATTCACCGCCAAACTCAGCACGGGAAATAGTCACTTCAGGCGTGTCTTCTGGTACTTCACCTTCAGTAACACGGTTGCCTGCACTCTTATGTGCATTTTCGGCAGCTTCTGCGTCATGGAAACGTTCAACCAGCTCAAGTGCCAAAATACGTTTAATCTCCTGTGGATTGCGTCCTGCGGCCATTTCATCCAGCAAGCCTTGAATTTCGTCCAGTGATTTAAAACTGAGCAAGTCAAAATAACGTTCAATCAGGCTATCTGGCATTGACAGGATTTTTTGGTACATCGCGCCTGGGGTATCAAACACACCAATATAGTTGCCTAAAGATTTAGACATTTTATTGACGCCATCCAAACCCTCAAGAATTGGTACGGTAATGCACACCTGTGCTTCCTGACCGTAGCGGCCCTGTAAGGTACGTCCCATCAACAGGTTAAAGGTCTGGTCTGTACCACCCAGCTCGACATCTGCCTCAAGCGCAATCGAATCATAACCCTGAACCAATGGGTAGAGGAACTCATGGATCGCAATCGGTTGGTGGTTGCTATAGCGCTTGGTAAAGTCATCACGCTCCAGCATACGTGAAACAGTTTGCTGGCTTGCCAATTGAATCAGGTCAGCGGCAGACTTCTGGTTGAACCATTCTGAGTTAAAGACAACCTTGGTTTTATTTGGATCAAGAATTTTAAATACCTGTTCCTGATAGGTTTTGGCATTGGCTTCAACCTGTTCACGGGACAACGGCGGGCGCGTTGCACTCTTACCTGTTGGGTCGCCGATCATTGCGGTGTAGTCACCAATCAGGAAATAAACCTCATGTCCCAGATCCTGGAACGTTTTAAGTTTATTAATCAGCACCGTATGCCCTAAGTGTAAATCAGGAGCCGTTGGGTCAAAACCTGCTTTCACACGGAGGGGACGATTTTCCTTGAGTTTTTTCAGTAAATCTTCTTCAGAAATAATTTCGTGCGTGCCTCGTTGAATGAGAGCAAGCTGTTCTTCGGCGGGCAAGAAATTTGACATCACAAAACCTAAACACATCAGTTATTCAATTTGTGCGATATACTAACATTTTTTCAGCGTGTTGCAGGGAGAAGTTGCGGTGAACGCAATCTATATTGGTGTAATGACAGGCACAAGCATGGATGGTGTGGATATTGTCGCAGCTTCATTTGGGCCGCTCACGCTACACGCTACGCTAACTGTGCCTTTTGAACCTGAGCTACATGATGAGCTGATGGCACTGACCTTGCCTGATGACAATG
This sequence comes from Acinetobacter sp. GD03645, assembly GCF_029845285.1. NCBI lineage: Bacteria > Pseudomonadati > Pseudomonadota > Gammaproteobacteria > Moraxellales > Moraxellaceae > Acinetobacter > Acinetobacter sp. GD03645. The sequence continues at coordinate 1,596 of NZ_JAOCLL010000022.1, forward strand.
AAATTGACCGCATGGGCAAGGCGGATGTGGCTCTGGCGCAAATGATTGGTCAGGGTATCAATGAACTGATTGAAAAGAATAATTTAGACCGCACTCAAATTAAGGCCATCGGTTCACATGGGCAAACCATTCGCCACCGCCCTGAACATGGCTTTACCCTGCAAATTGGTGATCCCAACATCATCACTGAGATCACGCAACTTCCTGTCGTTTCTGATTTCCGTCGTCGTGATATGGCGGCAGGTGGACAGGGTGCACCTCTGGTTCCTGCATTCCATCAGGCACTGTTTCAGCATGACAGTATCCATCGGGTAATTTTGAATCTGGGTGGGATAGCCAATGTCAGTATGTTGCCTGCCAATAACCTAAACGGTGTCTATGGCTTTGATACAGGCCCAGCCAATATCTTGATGGATGCATGGTGTCATCGTCATACGGGGCATCCGTATGATGAAAATGGCGACTGGGCAGCCTATGGCAATCCGATCCGTTCATTGCTGGATCGCCTACAAACCCACGAGTTCTTTGCCAAAGAACCCCCGAAAAGTACGGGACGGGAAGATTTTAACCTGGAATGGCTGGATGAACAGCTGAGCGACTGGCGTAATGGCCTTGATTATGATGAGCTTGAAGATACACCTGAGAATGTGCAGGCCACATTGATGAAACTGACAACGCGGGCGATTAAGAAAGCCATCTACCGCAGCAAGGAGCTAATGCCTACAGGTGAAATCTATGTCTGCGGTGGCGGAGCCTACAACTCACATTTACTGGAACAGTTACGCTGGCGTTTACGCAAGCATAATTGGTCTGTACAAACCACTGATGCTTTAGGACTGGCACCAACCTGGGTGGAGGCAACCGCTTTTGCATGGTTGGCCATGCGCTTTGTTCAGCAACTCAGTGGCAATTTACCCGCTGTTACAGGCGCATTAGGTGATCGTATCCTGGGAACCATCACCGCTGTTCAAGGCTAAAGCAATAAAAAAGGCTTCTCGAATTGAGAAGCCTTTTTATATTTATATTCTATTAAATCGAGAAAGATGAACCACAGCCACAGGTCGTGGTTGCATTCGGGTTTTGGACCACAAAACGAGAACCTTCCAATCCTTCAAGATAGTCAACCACTGAACCCACCAGATACTGATAGCTCAAGGAGTCAACCAACATTTTTACATCACCATTGCTGAATTCAGCATCATCTTCATTGACACTTTCAGCAAAATTAAAGCCATAAGAGAATCCAGAACACCCACCACCCGTGACATAAACACGCAACATGAGATCGTTATTCCCCTCACTCTCGCGTAACTGGCGAACTTTTTTGGCAGCATTATCTGACAATTCAAGAGCTTGGGCGTTCATGATGATGTTCCTCAGACTTCAGTATGTCTTTAAAAAAAATAAAAGACCCGATATTTAGTATAGCATACTCAATATCGGGTCTGTATTTGAAGTTTAAAGTGCGTTTAAAGACTTTTTACAAGATTATTTATAGTTTTCATCTTGTAGCGCACACTCAAAATTCTTGGCATCTTCACGACAACGGAATTGCCATAACAATTTCATCATACGCTTGTCATAAATGCCTTTTGCAGTCAGGTTGATACGTGCTTCACGCATCAGCTTTTGATAGCCAGGCTTGTCAGCCGCAGGAACTTCCATCCAGTATTTTTGTGGAATATCCGCTTTCATCTTGCCAAGAATACCAAAAGCACGTGGTAACTGCGCCTTTACCCATTCCCTTGATTTCTGTCCAAAACCCTCTGGGAATTTCTCAGGATGGATAATCAGGTTACCCGTCACCTGCAAGATTGGATAATTTACAATTGCACCCTTGGTGCCCAAGCCCTTGTAAAGCTCTAAAGGTTTAAATGCTGCTGCTGGTGCACCAATGATATCGACCTGACCATTGTTGAATTTCGCACCAAAGTTGGTGATGTCAGAACTGACCGCCTGGGCACCCACCTGAGAAGCCATAATTTTTTGTGCTTCATCATAGTCCAGAACAGCGATTTTCTTACCTGCCGCTTTGGCGACAGTGTTGATATTACGGTCATTGACCAGCAGGTAGGCATCACCAATCGGGATCACGCCTACAACTTCATACTTACCATTCACCATGGCCTTGGCAAATGTTGGGCTTGCCAATCCCTGCATCACTTTTACCGCAAGCTTCAGGTCTGTGATCGCACCAATCGCATCCAATGAGCCTGTAAACTGGTTAAACTGGCGACCACGCATGCCTGTGATACTGACCCCATCACATTTACCTGCCTTGAAATCTTCCGCTATCACCGCTTCATTGGTCCCCACTTTCAACTCAATATCCGCACCCCAGGTTTTTGCGGCAAGCTGATAATCTTTCATCAGTGCATAAACATCGCCACTTTTACCGACAATGTCGAATACACAAATGGTCTGTTGTGCCTGAGCGCCCGCAGATACCGCAGCAATACCTGTCGCCAGTAGTAGTGTTTTAAACCATTGCATCTTATTTTTTCCTTTGCATCTATGGTGATTGTTGTTACATAACATCCAAAACTAAAAAGTTGCGTTATATCTTTCCAATATCTTCAAATGAACAATATATTTGAAATCAACCATCATTCCTCCTGATGGCTTCAATATATTCTTAAATTCTCAAGATTCCATTTGATTTCTTATGTCTCTGTATAATCATAATCTTAGCAGCTAAAGACAATGACTTAAATGACAATGCTTAAAAAACAAAAAGCCTAGATAAATCTAGGCTTTAAGTGTTTGCTTTAGCAATTACTGATTATTCACCAGGTAAAGCACATTCAAAGTTCGCCTTGTCTACTGAACAACGAGCTTTCTTCAATACAGACATCATGCCTGCATCGTAAATACCACGTTTAGTTAAGTCCATACGACCATCACGCAACAATTTTTGGTATTTTAAAGTGTCTTCAGCACTTAGGTTCATTTTGTATTTTGCTGGAATCTCAGATTCGTAACGCTTGATCATTGCAAAACTCTTAGGCAAGGATTTTACAAAGTAATCACGAGATTTTTGACCAAAACCTGCTGGGAACTTCTCTGGACGAATAATAAGATCCGCAGTCACCTGTAATACTGGGAAGTTAAACATCGCACCATTTGCACCCAAACCTTTGCTTAATTCCAATGGCTTGTATGCATAAGCAGGCGCACCCACCATGTCTACCTGACCGTTGTTGAATTTCGCAGCAAAGTTAGAGATGTCAGACAGTACAGCCTGAGCGCCTACACGCTGAACCATGATTTTTTGTGCATCATCATAACCCAATACCGCGAATTTTTTACCCGCTGCCTTTTCAATTGAGTTAATGCTCTTGTCACGTACAAAAATGTAAGCAGCACCTAGTGGAGAGATACCCGCAACTTCGTATTTGTTACCACCAAGATTAGTGGTCATTTTTGCTGCATTACGTGCATCCAGTACATAGGTAATTGCACGCTGAGCTGTTTCATTGCTTGGCGCACCGCCCAATGAGTCAACAGAACCAGCAAATTTGTTGTACGGACGGGCGCGCATTGCTGTCATTGCCACAGCATCACATTTACCCGCTTTAAAGTTGTTGTCTGCAACCTGTTCATCGGTAATCGCCTGAAGGTTAACATCAGCACCCCAGCTTTTTGCGGCCAGTGCCCAGTCCTGCATCATTTTGTATGATTCACCTGACTTTCCTAATAAGTCGAATACACACACATCAATTGCCGCCTGAGTTGAGGCAGATACACCTAAGATTGAAGTTGTTGCAATAGCCAATGCAATTTTTTTCATATTTTTCATCCTTTCACAAACTTTATGTTTGTCTCCTTGTTCGAAGCAAATATTAATCATGTTTCTTGGAAAAAAATAGAGCTTGTACTCTATTTTTATATCAATATTGTTGATTTTTTGTCCTGTTTTATCTCATTCGCTTATTTTCATAGGCAAATTTGTTATAAACAGCACAATTTGTTTATAAACGGGTTTATTTGAGGCAGCACAATGGCCTTATTCACCGCTGAGTGAACACTCAAAATTGGTCCGTTCCACCGTACAACGCGCACGCTTCAGCACGTTCATCATGCTGGCATCGTAGACCCCCTGTCTGGTCAAATTCATGCGTCCATCACGCAGTAGTTTCTGGTAGCGAATCTTGTCTTCATTGGACAGGGTGATTCTTCTCGCATCCATGCCAGCCTCTAGACGCTGTACCGTTGCAAAGTTGCCTGGTAATTTGTTGATGAACCATTGACGTGACTGTGTACCAAAATTTGCAGGGAATTTTCCAGGCTTGATAATTAAATCACCTGTAATGTTGACCACTGGAAAGTTGAACAATGCCCCATTTGCCAAACCCTTGCTAATTTCCAAAGGTTTGTAGGCATAGGCAGGAGCGGCGATCACATCCACCTGGCCACTGTTAAACTTCTTCACGAAGTCTGAAATGTCGGAGGGTACGGCAACCAGGTCGATGCTTTCAACAATCGCCTTTTGTGCCTGGTCATAGTGGAGGTAGGCGAATTTCTTGCCTTTGGCCTTTTCAATGGTGTCGATATTTTTGTCCCGAACAAAAATGTAGGCCAGTCCAACCTGAATGATTCCTGCAACTTCGTGTTTCTCACCACCGACTGATGCAGTTAAACGGTGTTTGTTGCGGTTATCCAACACAAAGGTAATGGCTTTTTGGGCAATGGCATTACTGGTGACCGCACCAACCGCATCAATTGAACCAGCAAACTTGTTGTATTTACGGGCACGCATGGAAGTCATATAGACACCGTCACACTTGCCTGCATCAAAATCTTGTTCAGCCTTTTCCTCATCCTGATAGGGAATCAGCTCTACATCGCCCTGCCAGTTTTTGGCGGCCAGCTTCCATTCCTCGATCAGTTTGTAAGACTCCCCCGCCTTTCCCAACAAATCGAATACGCAAATTTCTTGTTTTGCCTGTACAGGAGTGGTCATGACAAATAGAGTCGCAGCACTCAATGCCAAAAGTCCTTTTTTCATCTTGTTTTCCCTTATTTGCTGTTTTTGCATATTTTTCCACCAGCGAGAGACAAATATAGTCAGATTTTGACTAAAAGCCTAGTCCTTTTATTTACATACGTCGGGTTTTACTGATTTTTAATAGCACTCATCACATTTTATTCATTGATGAAATATCTATTTCCAATGCCTGATCATTTTTCCAAATCACCATGCAATTCAATCTAGATTGAAATTTATTCACCTCCCAATGAACATTCAAAGCTGGTCCGTTCCACAGTGCAGCGGGCACGTTTCAGTACACTCATCATGATTGGGTCATAAATCCCCTGTTTGGTCAGGCTAATTCGTCCATCACGTAACAGTTTTTGATGACGAACCAGCTCTTCCTTGGGATAACTGACTTTGTATTTTGCTGGAATGTCTTCTTCAAGACGTTTCACCATCGCAAAGCTTTTCGGTAACTGCTGTATGAACCATTGACGTGATTGGACGCCAAAATTGGCAGGGAATTTTCCAGGACGAATAATCAGGTCACCTGTAATGTTGACCACAGGGAAAAGATACATTGCGCCACCATTTTCAATACCTTTCTCAATTTCAAGGGGTTTAAAGGCATAGGCAGGTGCTGCAATTGCATCAACCTGATTACTGTTAAATTTCTTCACAAAATTTGAAATTTCAGAGGGAATTGCGATCATTTCCAAACTATTGATCACTTCTTTTTGTGCCTCGTCATATTGCAGATAGGCAAACTTTTTTCCCTTGAATTTTTCGATTGTATTCATGTTTTTGTCATGCACAAAAACATAGGCCAGACCGAACTGTAGGATTCCCGCAACTTCATAGTTTTGTCCATCCACTACGGTAGATAGACGAGATTTATTGCGTTTATCCAGTGCAAAGTGAATTGCCTTTTGTGCCACATGGTTACTGGTCACACCACCGATCGCGTCAATCGAACCTGCAAAACGGTTGTATTTACGGGCACGCATGGAGGTCATATACACGCCATCACATTTCCCTGCCTCAAAGTCACTTTGGGCCTTGGCCTCATCCTGATAAGGAATCAAACGAATATCAGCCTGCCAGTTTTTTGCCGTAATTGCCCAGTCTTCGGTGATTTTAAAAGCATCTCCAGCTTTACCCAACAGGTCAAAAACACAAATATTCTGTTTTGCCTGGGTTTGCCCCGCAACACTGAGCAATGTTGCGGTAGCCAAAGCGAATAATCCTTTATTCATTTCATCCCCCTATAAAATTATTGAATACTCAACAACTTAAAATCTATTCACCACCCAGTGAGCATTCAAAGCTGGTTCGTTCCACCGTACAGCGGGCACGCTTGAGTACACTCATCATGACGGGGTCGTAAACGCCCTGTTTGGTCAGGTTAATTCGCCCCTCGCGCAGAATTTTCTGATAGCGTACCTCATCCTCTTTCGGCAACTGCACGATGTATTTTGCGGGAATTCCAGCCTCAAGTCGCTTCACCATGGTAAAGCTCTTTGGAACCTGTTTTACGAACCATTCCCGTGACTGCACACCAAAATTTTTTGGAAACTTCTCAGGACGAATAATCAGGTCACCCGTAATGTTGACCACAGGAAACGTAAACATCGCGCCACTCTTGGCAATGCCTTTCTCAATTTCCAGAGGTCGGTAGGCGTAAGCAGGAGAGGCAATCACATCGACCTGACCACTGTTAAACTTCTTCACAAAATCTGAAATCTCTGAAGGCACCGAGACCATTTCCAGACTGTCCACAATGGTTTTCTGGGCAATGTCATATTGTAAATAGGCAAACTTCTTGCCCTTGGCTTTCTCAATCGTATTCACATTTTTGTCGCGCACAAAGACATAGGCCAGACCAAACTGCAAAATCCCTGCAACCTCGTAGTTTTCTCCCTCAACCGTTGCCAGCAAACGGCGCTTGTTACGCTTGTCCAAAGCGAAGCTGATGGCTTTCTGGGCCACATGGTTACTGGTGACACCGCCAATCGCGTCAATCGAACCCGCAAAACGGTTGTATTTACGGGCGCGCATGGAGGTCATATACACCGCATCGCAGAGACCTGCCTCAAAATCATTCTGGGCCTTGGCCTCATCCTGATAGGGAATCAGGCGTATATCTGCCTGCCAATCCTTTGCTGTGACAGCCCATTCCTCAGTCACCTTGAATGTCTCGCCAGCCTTGCCCAGCAAATCAAAAACACATACTTTCTGCTTTGCCTGAGTTTGCCCTGCAACACTCAACAACGCCACGGCAGCCAAAGCAAACAACCCCTTATTCATTTCATTTCCCTATAAAAATTATCAAACGCACAAAAAAACTTAAAAAATCTATTCACCACCAAGGGTGCATTCAAAATTGGTCCGATCCACCGTACAGCGCGCACGCTTAAGTACGTTCATCATGGTGGCGTCATAAATGCCACGTGAGGTCAAGCCGATACGTGCCTCTCGCAGGATTTGCTGATAACGTGTCCTGTCCTCATTGCTCAGATTCATTTTATATTTGGCGGGTAATTCCGCTTCAATCCGCTGAATCAGGGCAAAGTTGGTATTGAGGCGGTTAATGAACCAGGCCCTCGAATGTTGGCCAAAACCACTGGAGAATTTTTCTGGTCGAATGATCAGGTCCATGGTCATATTCACCGCTGGAAACTGAATGATTGCCCCGTCATTTCCTAGCCCCTTATATAATTCCAGTGGCTTGTAGGCATAAGCAGGTGCCGCCATAATGTCGGCCTCACCACTGTTAAACTTTTTGGCAATATCCGAAATATCGGAAAGGACCGCCTGCCCACCCAGGCTTTTTACGACGATCTTTTGTGCCTCGTCATAAGCCAGTACCGCAAATTTTTTACCCTTGATCTGCTCAATGGTGTTCATGTTTTTATCTTTTACAAAGATATAGGCCAGACCAATCTGTGAAATACCTGCAACCTCATAGGATTGCTTGCCAATACGGCTGTTTAGACGGCGCTGGTTACGCCTGTCTAACGCGAAACTAATCGCCTTTTGGGCAATCGCATAGCTGGGAACCGCACCGATTGCATCCACTGATCCCGCAAACTTGTTATAACTCCGCGCCCGCATGGAGGTCATGTACACGCCATCGCATTTGCCCTGCTCAAAATCATTCTGGGCCTGGGCCTCATTCTGGTAACTCAGTAAAGTGATGTCACTACGCCATGTTTTGGCAGCCAGAGCCCATTCCTCCATTGCCTTATAGGCCTCGCCAGATTTTCCCAACAAGTCAAAAACACAAATTTTAGCATCTGCGTTGGCCTGCATACTTGCCCCCAGCATCAGCATTGCTCCCACGGCAAGAATTCCTTTCCTCATCCCTAATCCTGTCACTATACTTCTAATCTTGTTGCTTATTTTTTCATTAAAACTAAATAATAATCTGATTTCCATCACAAAAATAGAGTAAAAACTCTATTTTTACTGATTGAATTGCTGGATTCAATCGAATTGATCTTTAGGGCAGATGCATTGCTGTATTTATATTTCATGCCAAACTCGACAAATTTCGAAGCCAGAATGCAATTTATGAATGAATATTGAATGGCTGCCAGATAAAAATTTGCTTTCATGCACGTTCACCTTAAAATGCAGCCAACTATTTGTAATTTTGCATGCTCATGATCCAGTTTGACCAAGTTTCATTACGCCGTGGTGGGCGAGTCCTCTTTCAGAAAGCATCGATGCAGCTCCATCCTGGCTGGAAAATTGGCCTTACAGGCGTGAATGGTGCGGGTAAATCGACCTTGTTTGCCGCACTTTTGGGTGACCTTGTTGCAGATGAAGGCAACCTGAGCCGTCCCGCTGTCTGGACAGTGGCGCATATGGCACAGGAAATTAGGGCGCTGGAAATGCCTGCACTGGACTTTGTGCTGTCAGGGGATGAGGAATATTGGCAGATTCAGGAAAAACTGGCACATCCTGAACAGCTCAGCAATGATGATTTGGCAAAATTACATGGCCGTTTTGATGAGATTCACGGCTATGCCGCACCTGCCAAGGCTGCCCAGCTTATGGCGGGCCTGGGTTTTCTGGACCATCAAATCCGTTTAAATGTGGCAAGCTTCTCGGGTGGCTGGCGTATGCGCCTCAATCTGGCACGCACGCTGATGAGCCGCTCAGACCTATTGCTGCTGGATGAACCCACCAACCATTTGGATCTAGATGCAATTCTGTGGCTGGAAGACTGGCTTAAAGCCTATGAGGGTACATTGGTATTGATTTCACATGACCGTGACTTCCTTGATGCCATTACCGACCACATCCTGCACATCGAAAATCAGGAACTCATGCTCTATACAGGCAACTACTCCACCTTTGAAACCACGCGCAGCGAACGCTTGGCACAACAGCAACAGGCGTTTGAGAAACAACAGGAAACCCGTGCACATCTACAAAAATTTATTGACCGCTTTAAGGCCAAAGCCACTAAAGCCCGTCAGGCACAAAGTCGTATTAAACAGCTAGAGCGCATGCAACAGCTTGCGCCTGCGCATGTGGACACGCCATTTACCTTTAGCTTCCGTGAACCCAGCAAAATGAGTTCACCGCTGTTAAGTCTGGATATGGCGACAATTGGCTATGGCGATAAAATCATTGCGGAAAAAATCCGCCTGCAAATCACGCCAAGTTCACGCATTGGTCTGTTGGGGATGAATGGTGCAGGTAAATCAACCCTGATCAAAACATTGGTGGGTGATTTACCGCTCTTGGCAGGCGAGCGCAAAGCCTCTGAACTCTTGAACATCGGTTATTTTGCCCAGCATCAAATGGATGCGTTGGATGCAAATGCCAGTCCCATGCTGCAACTGGCCCGCATTGCAGATAAACAAATCAGTGAAGCTTCCTTGCGCGCCTTTCTGGGTGGGTTTGGCTTTAGTGGTGAGCGTATGGACACCCCATGCGAGAGCTTTTCAGGAGGTGAACGTGCACGTCTGGCATTGGCCCTGATTGTATGGCAACGCCCAAATGTGTTGATTCTGGACGAACCCACCAACCACCTAGACCTGAATATGCGTCATGCCCTGAGTATGGCATTGCAGGATTTTGAGGGTGCTGTGGTGCTGGTCTCGCATGAACGCCAACTGATTGCCAGCGTCTGTGATGATTTACTGTTGGTTCATGCAGGCAAATGCACAGAATTTGAGGGTGATTTACAGGATTATGCCAAATGGTTGCGTGAAGCCCGCCAACAGCAGATCAACGCTCAAAATGCCCTACAGCAGCAAAGCGGCAATTCACCCACCCCAAGTGCAAAAGTGGATAAGGAAGCCCAGCGAAAAGAGGCTGCCCGTCGCCGTGAACTGACCCGCCCAATTCGCAAGAACATTGAGAAGGTTGAGGCACAGATTGACAAGGTTCAACCGCGTTTAGCAGAGATTGAACAGGCTTTGGCGGAAAGTGCCCTGTATGAAGCGAATCGAAAAGATGACTTGATCAAACTCATGAATGAGCAAAATGATTTAAAGGCAAAACTAGAACAATTCGAAGAACAGCTTTTGGAGTTGATGATGGAGCTGGAGGAACTGGAAAGTTCATTCGAAACCTAAAAGCTAAAAAAATATCAACCTAACTGGGCAACACCGTCTGGTTAGGTTGAGGCTACTTAAATACCAATAAAGGTGTCATGAAACAACAAAAAAATTAGGCTAAGCTAAAGTTGTAATTTTCCTAGAAAATTGAGCTTTGGGTTCAGGCCCGTTATACTCGACGAGTATCATTTTAAAGTTGAAACTTTCTAATGAAACCAGAGGGTTAAATTTATTTTAATTTTTTGTACCCCATGTTTGGTTGGTACGTTATTTTGGATCGAACAAACTGCATGAGTTCTTTCGACTTTATTTTTAATTTTGAACATTTCCTTCCCATCCTGATTCAGGAATATGGTTTATGGATTTATGCCATCCTGTTCCTGATTATTTTTTTAGAAACAGCTTTTGTGTTTATGTTTTTTTTGCCAGGCGACAGCCTGTTGCTGACCGTAGGTGCCTTGTGCTCCATGATCGAGATCATGCATCTTGGTTATATGATCAGTTTGCTTTTTGTTGCCGCAACCCTGGGTTATATGGTCAATTACCATATTGGCCGTCATTTTGGTGACCGTATCTTTAATATGGAATCACGTTTTATCAAACAGGAATATCTGGTAAAGACCAACACGTTTTTCCTGCGTCACGGTGGCAAAACCATTCTGCTTGCACGTTTTATTCCCTTTGCCCGCTCCTTTGCACCTCTGGCGGCAGGTTCCAGCAACATGAAGTACTTAAGCTTCTGTCTGTATAATATTTTAGGTGCGTTGCTTTGGATTAGTTTATTACTCAGTGCAGGCTACATATTCGGCCATGCGATTATTCAGGTCAGTGATCTGGTCGATAATTAAATCTAGTTTTTATAGAACTGATTTCATCAACCAATCTTGGACAAAAAATGTCTGTCACGCTGGAATTTTTAGTTTGCAAAACAAATAAACAGATGTTCCACGTGAAACAAAATATTAAAATAATAATGCAAATAATTATCACTTAAATTAATATCTAAACAAATATCCCTCTTAGGAAAACCAATGATTATTTTCATTGGATAACGTGCTATGCGCCAAAGCTTATCTTCCGTTAAAAAAACCAATTCACGCTGGTTCCGTCTCAATCTATGGATTCACCGCTGGGTCAGTCTTGTGGTGGTGATTCCGTTCGCAATCCTGTCAATTACAGGTGTGATTCTTATTTTCCATGAAGAAATTGATCACGCACTTGGGGTGGAACCCACTGCCCTAAGCTCATCCCAGCAACGCCCATTGGCAGATTCAATCGCAACTGCACAAAAAACCTACCCCAATGAACAGGTCATCAGTACAGGCTATGATCCAGAACACCACCCTGGGGTACTGCTGATTGGCATGGCAAAGCCGAATCAGGGTTTTGAACAGGCACGCTGGCTGTTTGCGGATATTGGTTCTGCCAGCCTGATCCAGAAACCGAATGAACGCGATACCCTGACGGGTTTCCTGCTTGAGCTACATGCCAACTGGTTTTTGGGATTTATTGGACAATTGATTGGTGCGCTGATTGCATTTTTAGTGTTGCTATCCCTGATCTCAGGTTTGGTGGTTTACGCACCCTATGTGAAAAAATTCCTGTTTGGCATTATCCGTATCGGAAGAGGCCAGCGCCTACTGCAACTGGATTTACATAACCTGATTGGCTCGGCAGTGTTGGGCTGGGCCTTGGTAGTGACCTTTACGGGATTCCTGTTAGGTTTTGGAACAGTGGCGATTGGCGTGTGGCAAATCACGGAACTTAAAGCACTGCAAGAAAAGTATCAGCATGCCACTGTCATCAATCCAAGGCTTGATCTTGATACCATCTATGCCTCGGCACAAAAGGGTGAGTCTGGCTGGCATCCAACCAGTGTCTTTTATCCTAAAACAGAATATTCAACCCAAGGCCACTACATGGTGCTGTTACAGGGAAATGAGGGCCTGAATGAAAAAATGCTGAAAGTTGCCTTGGTCAATGCGGAAACGGGCAAGGTTGATACGGTGGAAGAACTGCCAACCTATCTCAAGACCATTTTACTGTCACAGCCTCTCCATTTTGGTAATTATGGTGGTATGCCCCTTAAAATCCTCTGGACTTTGTGTACCCTGCTAACACTGTTTATCACGCTGAATGGTGTATGGTTATGGTGGGCCAAACGTCAACAAAAGGGCTTAAAAGGAGTAGGCAATGCAACTGTGGAATAAACTCAGCACCTTATGGTTGCTTGCACTATGCAGTATTTCAGGGATTGTCGGGATGCTGTTGATGGAGGGTGTAGCCGATTTTATTTTTCTAGTGGTGACGCTTTTTCCCATTTTGATTGCGATATGGCGAGCCTATGTTCTGCAAAGAAATAAAAAATAAGCCGCAAACCTTTCAATAATTTCCAATAAAGCAGAAGAATCAAAGGCAGGGCTAAAATGATTAGCCCCGCCTTTAAAATAAATTTGAAAAAATGCCTAACTTACTTAAGCATCAATATCGGCATTCAACGCATTTTCCTCAATGAATGCACGACGTGGTTCCACGTCATCACCCATAAGACATGAGAACATACGGTCTGCCTCAATCGCATCATCAATGGTGACCTGCAACATATTGCGGTTTTCAGGGTCCATCGTAGTTTCCCAAAGCTGTTCGGCATTCATCTCACCCAGACCTTTATAGCGCTGGATCATCATGCCACGGCGTGAGTCCTGCAAAATATGCTGCCATACCTGATGGAAACTGTTGACCTGAATACGGCGCTCACCTTTTTGCAGATAAGCCCCCTCCTCAAGCAGCTTGAACCAGCTCTTGGCATTTTTCAGCAAACGTGCATATTCAGCAGAATTGAGCAGACCTGCATCCAGCAAATAGGCATGTGGCAAGTTATGCACGTATACCGTGACACGCGGCCAGTAGTGTGCCGATTTTTCACCCAAGGAGTTTTCACGTTCAAATGATTCCAAGGTAATTTCAGGGCGCAAACTTGGCTGTAGTTTTTCAATTGCCACACGCAATTGCTCAGCCCATGATTCGACATAGTCACGCTCGTGGTTGTGGTCAGCCTTAAATGCCTCCAGCTCAAGCAGGCCATCCAGCAGGCTCGCAGGATAACGCTGGGTGAGGCGCTGTAAGCTCTTCTGTGACACCTGATAATCCGCAATCACACTCGCCAATGCCGCACCTGTAATTGCAGGTGCTTCCGCACTGATATGCAACGCCAACTCATCAATTGCATTGGAGATCAAAAATTCTTCCAGTGCGTCATTGTCCTTGATGTACTGTTCGTGCTTGCCTTTCTTCAATTTGTACAGCGGTGGCTGGGCAATATAGATATAACCACGCTCAACCAGTTCTGGCATTTGACGGAAGAAGAACGTCAGCAACAAGGTACGGATATGTGAACCATCCACGTCCGCATCGGTCATGATGATGATTTTATGATAACGTAACTTGTCTGGATTATATTCTTCACGCCCGATACCACAGCCTAAAGCCGTAATTAAGGTGCCGACTTCCTGACTGGAAATCATCTTGTCAAAGCGGGCACGCTCAACATTGAGAATCTTGCCTTTCAACGGCAAAATCGCCTGCATCTTACGGTTACGACCCTGCTTGGCACTTCCACCCGCAGAGTCACCCTCGACCAGATACAGTTCAGACAAGGCTGGATCTTTTTCCTGACAGTCCGCCAACTTACCTGGCAAACCCGCAATGTCCAGCGCACTCTTACGACGGGTCATTTCACGGGCCTTACGCGCCGCATCACGGGCACGCGCCGCATCAATAATCTTGCCTGCAATTGATTTGGCCGCTTGTGGATTTTCCAGCAAATACGCTGAAAACTCCTTGTTCATGGCCTGCTCCACCGCAGGTTTTACTTCACTCGATACCAGTTTTTCCTTGGTCTGTGAAGAGAATTTTGGATCAGGCACTTTCACTGAAATAATCGCGGTCAAGCCTTCACGGGCATCATCACCTGTCACCGCAACCTTTTCTTTTTTCAGCAGGTTTTCATTTTCCATGTAGCTATTTAAGCCACGGGTAAGCGCCGCACGGAAACCAGCAAGGTGTGTACCACCATCTTTCTGGGGAATGTTGTTGGTAAAGCAGCGTACATTTTCCTGATAGCTGTCATTCCACTGCAAGGCAACTTCGACGGTAATCCCGTTTTCAGCATCAGCGGTGAAATGGAAAATATCATTGAGATGGGTCTTGCCTTCGTTGATGTACTTAACAAATTCAGACAGGCCACCCTCATAATCGTAAACGTGTTCGAGGTTAATCCGTTCATCACGCAATACAATGCGCACGCCAGCATTCAGGAATGAAAGTTCCCTTAAACGGCGTGCCAGAATATCAACATTGAAAATGGTCTGGCTAAAGGTCAACTCACTTGGCCAGAAACGTACAACCGTACCTGTACGCTCTGTTTCACCCACTACCTTTAACGGATATTGTGAATCACCATGCTGGTATTCCTGTTCATGTATTTGACCCGCACGATAAATCGTCAACTGTAGTTTTTTGGATAAGGCGTTTACAACCGATACACCCACACCATGCAAGCCACCCGACACCTTATAGCTGTTGTCATCGAACTTACCGCCCGCATGCAGGATGGTCAGGATCACTTCTGCCGCGGACACACCCTCTTCAGGATGTATGTCGGTTGGAATACCACGTCCGTTATCCGACACGCTGACCGATTCATCCTCATGGATGGTCACCAGAATCTCGTCACAATGACCCGCCAAGGCTTCATCAATGGCGTTGTCCACCACCTCAAACACCATATGGTGCAGACCCGTACCATCATCGGTGTCACCGATATACATCCCAGGACGTTTACGAACCGCGTCTAATCCACGTAATACTTTAATACTAGAGGAATCATAAGCCTTTTCATTTGTTTGTTCTGTTTGAGAGACTGATTGAGACTCTGAACTCATGGTTACTCCCTAGTAATATTGATCTATTTGAAGATGAGAAAATAAAATTATGGTGCAGCAAGACTGACTTGACCGTGAACAACATGGAATAATTGAAAAGGAATCGACAAATCATGTAAGTGTTTTAATACCGACGCATGGTCCAAGGTGGTCATAAAAACCTGACTTCCCAGCTGACTCAGTCGCTCAATTAAACGCTGTTGTGCGGCTACATCCAACTCTGCTGTCAGATCATCCAATAATACCACAGTTTCCTTGTTGCTCGCATGCAGCATTGCAATTTGTGACAGTTTTAATGCCATGATTAACAACTTTTTTTGCCCACGGGACAACACATCCGCAGCATCACTACGCAGGGCATCGCCACCCGCTTTTAAACGCAGGTCGGCGCGGTGTGGACCATACTCGGTATAGCGCCGTTCCAGATCTTTTTGATGTTGCTGCACCAAATCCTGTAGCAGTCCCTGCTCGGTATGAAAGCCTGGATTGTATTCCAGCACAATCTCCAGATCAGGCAACAACTGTTTTAAATCTTCCTGAAAAAAATGGTTCCATTGCTCCACAATACTGACCCGTTGTGAATGCAGAATTTCACCATAGTCACTCAGCATCTTGTTCCAGGGTTCCAAATCAGCCAAGGTCAAGTTACGTCGTGACTTGAGCAGGCTGTTCCGCTGCTTTAATGCACGTGAATAATATTGCCAGGCAAAATAGAACTCAGGTTCCACGTGGAACATCAACCAGTCCAGCAGTTGCCGCCTTGGTTTAGCCCCATGATCAATGATATCGGTACTTTGTGGGTCAATATGCTGCAAAGGCAGCAGTTTTGCCAACTGCCCCTGCGTGGCAATGGTATCACCATTGACCTTGATCAACTGCTCACCAGAAGCCAGCTTTTGCATGCCAATCCGTTCACTGGCGGATTGGGCAAAAACAAGCGCATCTTCTGCATTGTACTGAATGTAATGTTTCGGTATATGGGTACGGAATGATCGGCCTGTCGCCAATAAATGAATGGCTTCCAGAACTGAAGTCTTTCCAGAACCATTCGCCCCGTAAAAAATATTAAACGGTTGCAACTCGCTAAGTACAACCGCCTTTAAATTACGTACACGCTCAATGTTCAAACGCGTGATTTGCATGTTTTAAAACTCAAACCATCAATGGCAATTAAACCCGCATCGGCATTACCACATAGGTTTGGTCTGGATGGGCTGGGTCTTGCACCAGCACCGACTGATTGGCTTCGGTCATACTCATTTTTACATCATCACCATCCAGCACACTCAGGACATCCAGGATATATTGTGCATTAAATGACATTTCCAGCGGCGCATCCTGATATTGAATGACCAGATCTTCACTGGCCTCATCCTGCTCAGGGTTATTGGCACGCAACTGTAAGGTATCCTGACTGAAATTCAGGAAAACCCCACGCAACTTCTCATTACTCAGAATCGCCACGCGTTGTAGTGACTGTTTAAACACATCATGGGCAATCAGCACATGCTTATCACCACCCCGTGGAATCACACGGCGATAATCTGGGAACTTGCCATCAATCAGCTTGGTGGTAAAACGAACGGTAATATCGCCCTGCTCCTTATCACGGCTTGGTGTATTGATGGTGACGTTCAACAGTTCACGACCAATCAACAAGATTAGCTGCTCATCCTCAATGCTGAGTAAACGCTGTAATTCACCAACCGCCTTGCGTGGAACAATGGCTTGAATCGATGCGGATGCTGTCGATGAAGCCGACACTTCACACAATGCCAAACGATGTCCATCAGTTGTGACTGTACGCAATTGATTTTGATCAATTTCCAACAATGTACCCGTCAGATAGAAACGAACATCCTGAACCGCCATGGCGAAAGAGGTTTTTTCAAACAATCTTTTTAATTCACGCTGTGTGACCTGCACCTGTGTACCCTGACTATTTTCAGTCGTCAGTAATGGATAATCCTCGGCAGGAAGCGTACCCAGAACAAAGCGGCTATTGCCCGACTTTAAGATACAGCGCTGGTCTTCAGTAATTTGC
Organism: Acinetobacter sp. GD03645; assembly: GCF_029845285.1. Taxonomy (NCBI): domain Bacteria; kingdom Pseudomonadati; phylum Pseudomonadota; class Gammaproteobacteria; order Moraxellales; family Moraxellaceae; genus Acinetobacter; species Acinetobacter sp. GD03645. The sequence goes on from NZ_JAOCLL010000022.1 coordinate 19,134, forward strand.
AGGTCAATCAAGGCTGCCGCAGGGAGGGATTTACAAATTTCGACCAGTTTACGTGCTGGAACAGTGGTTTCGCCCGCCTGTAAACAGGCGCCCTCAGCCAGCGTAGTGCTTGCCACCAGTTCAACTTCCAGATCAGAACCTGTAATGGTTAAAGCCTGTTGAGTGGTTTGAATTTTGACATTGGAAAGAATATTCAAGGTGTGACGACGTTCAACCGCTCCCACCACATGCGATAAAACATTGAGTAAACTTTCTTTAGCGATTTTCAAACGCACGATTTATTCCTCTTACAACAGAAGCCGATATGAATGTTAGCAGTGTACTATGCTGCACTTAAAAGCAGTTTGCAACTCTGAAAAATGAATTAACTTTGTAAAAGACGCAGCAGGTTTTTATAGTCTTCATTAAAAATTGGGTCTTCCTCACGCAGGCTAGCCACTTTTTCACAGGCATGCATTACGGTACTGTGGTCACGTCCCCCAAATGCCATGCCAATCTCTGGAAAACTATCCCCTGTCAGTTCACGCGCCAGCCCCATTGCCAGCTGGCGTGGGCGTGCATAGATACGGGTACGTTTTGGCCCCACCAGTTCCTTGAGTGGAATACGGAAATATTCACTGACCACACGCTGAATGTTTTCCACACTGATGGTACGGGCACGAATTGCCAACACATCCTTCAAGGACTCACGCACCACATCCAGATCAATGGCTGTCCCCTTGAAACGGGAAATGGCCACCACCTTATTCAGTGCCCCCTCAAGCTCACGTACGTTGGCAACCACTTGTTGGGCAATAAACAGGGCACAGTTGCGGGGTAAATCGACAGCACTGTTTTCAGCTTTTTTCAACAAAATTTCGATACGGGTTTCAATATCAGGTGGTTCAACCCCAACCGACAATCCCCATGAAAAACGGGACACCAAACGCGGATCCAGTTCCGTGAGTTCTTTTGGGTAACGGTCTGACGTTAAAATAATTTGTTTAGATTCATCCAATAAAGCATTGAATGTATAGAAGAATTCAACAAGACTGGCTTCTTTTCCTGCGAGTAAATGAATATCATCCACCAACAACAAATCTAAAGAACGACAATTTTTCTTAAATTCTTCAACCTTACCTTTTTGTAGTGAACTGACAAAGTCCTGTACAAAACTTTCCGAGGTCATATACATCACACGGGCATTTGGCTTGGCTTGCAAAAGTGCATTACCCACTGCTTGCATCAAGTGGGTTTTCCCCAGGCCTGTTGGACCATATAAAAATAAAGGGTTGTGCTGAGACGCACCAAGCTGGGTCAAAACCTTGCGGCAGGTTTCCGCAGCCATCTGGTTGGAACGTCCTTCCACAAACAATGAAAAAGTGAATTGCGGGTTGAGCTGTCTTTTCTTTGATATTTTCGCAGTATTTTGACTTGGCTGGACCAAATCAGGTTCTTTCTTGATACGTGTTGGAGTGATCTGGGTATTTAAAGCGGCAGTCGTGGTTGCTGGCTGCTCACTGGAAGACAAAATGGTACCAGGACGGGAATCAACCAATATCTCAACCTGACGAACCCGCCCTTCAGACAACTGTTCCGCCAAAATTGAAATGAGTTCCAGATGATTGTCTTGAATATAGCGTGTCCAATAAGGGTTGGGTGCATATAAACGCATTACCCCATCCACTTCTTCAGCAACCAAGGGACGAATCCACATCGCAAAGACGTTATCAGAGAGCTCTTGTCGCAAGCGAGTTAAGCAGTCTGTCCAGAGCATGTGCATCCCCTATCTATCCATTTTAAATTCAAAAATAAAACCCGCTACCCTCATCTTTCAAAGGGGTCGCCATTCTAACCAAGTTATCCACATCTGTCAGGACAATTTATGGGACTTTCGCTGAAAAAGACAGCATTCGTTTATAAATTTAAATTCAAAACTGCATGTGTATAACTTTCTGCACAAACTGTGGATAGTTTTAATCTCAAAGTTATCCACAAACTATAAAAATGATAAAAACATGTTTATCCACAGCATAAAGTTATGTTTATCCATAAAAAAACATCACTTTCCACAGAATAAATCCACACTAATAAGAATAAATTTAAATTTTAAAATTTGAATTTACTTATAAGGTTTACCTGAATTGTGGATAACTGAGCATATCGAAATTTAAATTCAAAATCCAAGAATTAAATTTAAATTGGGAAGTAGGTTGTTGATAAGATTGTTTGTAAGCTGTGAATATAAACGAATACCGATATAATTTAAATAGATAGCTTGTGTATATTTTTTGTTTTCAATAAAAGCATGTAATTGCATGTAGGTTTATTGCTTCAAAACAGAACAAACAAAATGTAAAGTTTTCGATTTTTCATTGACAGCGTAAACATTGCACAATAAAATCGCGGACCTTTATAGAAAGATCATTTTGGAGTTTCGAAATGAAACGTACTTTCCAACCATCTGAATTAAAGCGTAAACGCGTTCATGGTTTCCGCGCTCGTATGGCTACTAAAGCAGGTCGTCAGGTTTTAGCTCGTCGTCGTGCAAAAGGTCGTCATAGCTTAACCGTTTAATACTGTTAAGCTGACCAGACTTGGGTGATGTCACTTTACAGTTTCGGCACTGAATCCCGTATTCGCTGTGCTGCAGATTATAAAAGTGTGTTTGATGGTGCGCTTTTTAAAGTGCATCAGCCCCATTTCCTTTTTTTAGCAAAATTAACCGAACAGCCAAAAAGCCGTTTGGGTATTGTTATTGCCAAAAAAAAGGTGCGTCGTGCTCATGAAAGAAATCGGGTAAAACGTCTTGCTCGGGAGAGCTTCCGTGTACATCAGGCACAATTTAATGCTGATATCGATATTGTGGTGATGCCAAAGGTGGGCATAGAGGCAATTACCAATCAAGAATTATATCAACAATTGGATTTTGCCTGGCAAAAATTACAACGCTTAGCCAAGAAGCATTCCAAAGTCGTTGTGACACCCCTCCAGAATTAGAGACCGCCAATGGTACGTTTACTGCATTGGTTGATCAGATGTTACCAAATTGCAATAAGTCCATTATTAGGTCCTCGTTGTCGCTATATTCCCACATGCTCACAGTATGCGATTGAAGCATTGCAGACACATGGTGCGGTCAAGGGCGTATGGCTGTCGACTCAGCGGATTTGCCGTTGTCATCCCTGGGGTAGTTCAGGCTATGATCCCGTACCGCGCAAATCACTTCGTTTTATTTCGTTTCATCAAATAGATTCTCAAAAGCATCACGTTGCTGTACCCTTTCGTGATCGTTTATTCAAGCAAAATCTCTCTAACCATTTGGGATAATAGATATGCAACAATGGGCCAGATTTGCAATTCTTGGAGCCATGTTTGTTACCGCATATTTGCTTATTTTGGCTTGGCAAAAAGACTATGGTCATGCTGCACCAGCACCGCAACAACCAGCGGCGGTGGTCAGTGCGCATGATGTGTCAGCAGATTTGCCAAATGCTCAAAATGCAACCGCGGCTTCAGACCTGCCACAAGCAAATGTGACTGCATCACAAACCACAGAACATAGTTCTGTGAGTCAGCAACTGATTTCAGTTCAAACAGATCTTTATCATCTTTGGATCAACCCAAAAGGTGGTGATATCGTTCGTGTTGAACTGTTAAGCCATGATGAAAGCAAGGACAGTGAAAAACCGTTCGTTATGCTGGAAAGTGACGCGAAACGTACTTATGTCGCTCAATCGGGTTTAATTGGTTTAAATGGACCAGATAGCAGCCGTAGCGGACGCCCAATGTATGATGTTGAAAAAACAGCGTATACCTTGGCTGATGCAAAAAGTGTCGTGTCCAAAGATGGCAAGACCCATCAGGTGTTGACGGTGCCATTGGTCTTTAAAACACCAGAAGGTGTGGAAGTGATCAAGTCGTTCACTTTCACACAGGGTGATTATCCAATTACGGTAAAACATCAGGTCATTAACCGTAGCCAGCAAAACTGGCAAGGCCAAATGTTTGGTCAGTTAAAGCGTGACAATTCTGATGATCCAGGTAAATCCTCTCAGGGTATCTTCACTTTGGGAACTTATCTTGGCGGTGCCTGGGGTACACCAAATGAGCATTACAACAAGTTAAAATTCAGTAATTTTAATGATGAAAAACTGAATATTGAGGCCAAGGGTGGCTGGGTTGCCATGGTTCAGCACTACTTTGTCAGTGCCTGGATTCCTGGAAACCTAAAACTGACCCAGGCCGATGGTCAGCCATACAACGCTAAGCTGGAGTCACGCCAGTCAGCTGATGGCATGAATATCATGGGCTTCACCTCTCCAGTGATCAATGTACCTGCGGGTACCTCAATGGAAGTGGATGCGAAACTGTATTCTGGTCCAAAAATTCAGTCTGAACTTAAGGATTTGGCGGATGGTTTAAACCAGACTGTTGATTATGGCTGGTTATGGCCAATTGCTAAATTATTGTTCTTGGGCTTACAGTTCTTCCATAACATCATCGGTAACTGGGGCTGGTCAATTATTTTGTTGACGATCTTGGTGAAATTGATTTTATGGCCACTTTCTTCAAAAAGTTATCGTTCGATGGCGAAAATGCGTGTGATTGCACCAGAAATGCAACGCATGAAAGAAGAATTTGGTGAAGACCGCATGCGTTTCTCTCAGGAAATGATGGCGCTCTACAAGCGTGAACAGGTTAACCCTCTGTCTGGTTGCTTGCCATTGCTATTGCAAATGCCAATTTTCCTGGCCCTGTACTGGGTATTGATGGAATCGGTTGAACTGCGTCATGCACCTTGGTTAGGCTGGATTCAAGACTTATCAGCAATGGATCCATGGTTTATCTTGCCGTTGATCATGGGTGTGACCATGTTCGTTCAGCAAATGTTGAACCCACAACCAACTGATCCGATGCAGGCAAAAGTATTCCGTATCATGCCAATCATGTTTACGGTATTCATGTTGTTCTTCCCTGCGGGCTTGGTACTTTACTGGATCGTCAACAACAGTATTACCATTTTGCAACAATGGTTTATTAATAAAGGTGTAGAAAAGGACCGTCTCAACAAGGTTGAGCCGAGCGCTTAAATTCGAACTTTTACTGAATAAATCCGCTTAAGATGGTAATCTTAGGCGGATTTTTATTTGTCTGTATTTCAGGTTTGAATCAAGCAAACCTTTCGTTTTTTAGGTGAATTCAACATGCAACATCAAACCACAATTGCTGCGATTGCTACCCCATTAGGTCGTGGTGGTGTGGGGGTGATTCGGCTCTCTGGGCCGAAAGCCTATGCGATTGCAGAGCAACTGACCCAGAAAAAGCTTCCTGTGGCACGCATGGCAGGTTTTCGTCAGTTTTGTGATGCCGATGGCTCGGTGATGGATGAAGGCATTGTATTATGCTTTCCGAACCCACATTCCTTTACGGGTGAAGATGTTGTGGAGTTGCAGGGACATGGCGGCCCAGTCATTCAGAATGCCCTGTTGGCACGTTTACTTGATTTGGGGGCGACAGCAGCAAAGGCAGGCGAGTTCTCCATGCGTGCCTTTGAAAATGGCAAAATGGATCTGGTGCAGGCGGAAGCGATTGCTGACTTGATTGATGCCACCTCACAGGCCGCAGCCCGTTCAGCAGTTCGTTCATTGCAAGGTGCTTTTTCAACCAAAATTAATACGGTTTTAGAAAAGCTGATTCACTTGCGTTTGCATGTTGAAGCTGCAATTGATTTTCCAGAAGAAGAAATTGATTTCCTTGCTGACGGTAAGATTTTGGCTTTGTTGGATGATGTGCAGGACTCGGTCAAGGCAGTGCAGCAATCCGCACGCCAGGGACAGCTATTACGTGAAGGTTTGCAGGTGGTCATCGCGGGTAAGCCTAATGCGGGAAAATCAAGTCTGTTAAACGCGCTGGCGGGCCACGAACGTGCCATTGTGACCGATATTGCGGGAACGACCCGCGATGTATTGCATGAAAAGATCAGTTTGAACGGTTTGCCAATTACCTTAACCGATACTGCAGGCTTGCGTGAAACGGGCGATATTGTGGAACAGGAAGGCATTCGTCGCGCGATTAAGGAGATTGAACAGGCAGATTTATTGCTGTTGGTGTATGACTTGAACCAAGGCGATGAACCGTTACAGCTGGCACATGAATATTTTGCTGATCATCTTGAACCAAAACGCTTGCTGTTGATTGGCAATAAATGTGATTTAACAGGTCAGCAGGCGGAAATGACAGATTATCAGGGTTTTCGTCACATCAGCGTTTCAGCCAAGCAAGATATGGGCGTTCAGGCGCTTATAGATGCGATTACAGCGCATGCGGGCTTCCAGCCTGAGGAAGATACCTTTATTGCCAGAACACGTCATTTAGACGCAATGAAGCGTACTCAGCACTATCTTGCAGAGGCACGTGAGCAGCTTGTGGTGTTTAACGCAGGTGAATTGGTCGCAGAATCATTGCGTCTGGCACAAAATGCCTTGGGAGAAATCACAGGTGACTTTAGTGCCGATGATCTTTTGGGTAAGATTTTTGGTTCATTCTGTATTGGAAAGTAATTTGAACCTATATTTTTATTCATTTAGCAATTAAAGCTGTTCTAGGCATTAAGCTATATCGACTTAATTGTTTTATATATTTTTTATTTAAACATATTTTAGTTGATATATAATTTATTCGATTTCATCACGGTAGAGTAACATTTTGTTAATCTATTAAAAGTTTAGAAGTTTATTATTAAAGAATATTATGTCATATCTACTAAATAGCTTTGCTTTTGTTGTGATTGGAGGAGTGTTGATGAATTCCTCATATGCGATCACAGAAGTATATAAATGTAGGGAAAAGGGCTCAATCATATATCAGTCAAAGCCTTGCCAGGGTACGGGGCAAACAGTGGCGGATAAATTACAACAGGAACAGCAGGCAAAAGAGAAGAGAATTGCTGAACTGCGTGAAAAAGAAGATAGATTACAGGAGCAGTTAAAACAGCAACCAAATAAAGACATGACTCTCATTAAAAAGATGAAGCACTTTAAAAATAAGATTTCTCGTTCGTGGGAAAATTTTAAAGATAGATTTACGGTTGATTCCTGAAAATATATGAATCTATATAAATAAGACCTATAATCACATGATGGGTATTAAATAACGATTATTATTTTTTATAATATAGCCAGAATTAACAATGAACAGCTTAGATAAATCATGCTTATCTAAGCTGTTTTATTTTTAAGGCTCTTGTTGTTCAGTTTCTTCTTTCACCATATTCAGGGGTGTCATGACAACTGAGGTTTCAGGGCGATTGCCTTTTAACTTAATCTGTAGACGCAATTCATTCACGGAATCGGCATTGCGCAATGCCTCATCGTAGCTGATATCTCCCTCATTGTATAAATCAAACAGCGCCTGATCGAATGTTTGCATACCCAGTTCGCGGGATTTGGTCATAATCTCTTTCAGGTTATGGAAGTGGCCTTTGAGTATATTTTCGGCAATCAAGGGGGTGTTGAGTAGAATTTCTACCGCTGCACGGCGGCCTTTACCATCCTGGGTGCGTACCAAACGCTGGGAAATAATAGCTTTCATGTTGGATGATAAATCCATCAGCAGTTGGTTGCGGCGTTCTTCAGGGAAGAAGTTGATAATACGGTCAAGGGCCTGATTGGCATTGTTGGCATGTAGCGTGCCTAGGCAGAGATGCCCTGTTTCGGCAAAGGCAATCGCATGCTCCATGGTTTCAGTATCACGGATTTCGCCAATCAGGATCACGTCAGGCGCTTGTCGTAAGGTATTTTTTAAGGCGTGATGCCATGTATGGCAATCAACCCCAACTTCACGGTGGGTCACCATCGATTTTTTATGCTTGTGCACATATTCCACTGGGTCTTCAACGGTAATGATATGCCCTGCCGAGTTTTCATTACGATGGTCAATCATTGCAGCCAAGGAGGTTGATTTTCCTGAGCCTGTACTTCCCACCACCAAGACCAGGCCACGCTTTTCCAGCATGACGTTCTTCAGTGATTCTGGAAGTTTCAGCTTTTGAAACGTTGGAATTTCGGAAGTGATGGTTCGAATCACCATTCCTGTCTGGAGTTGCTGCTTAAACACATTGACACGGAAGCGTGAAACGTTGGGAACATTGATGGCAAAATTACATTCCCATTCATTTTCAAATTCCTGCCGCTGCTTTTCATTCATTAGGCTATAGGCAAACAACCTGGTTTTTTCCGCTGTTAGGGCCTGTTGTCCCAAAGGACGCATGAGTCCCTGCAATTTAATGCTTGGGGGAAAGTCCGCCGTAATGAATAAATCCGAGCCTCCATACTCCACCACCTTGGTGAGCATGTGAAACATAAAGGTTTTGGCTTCTTCTAGTAGTTCCGCGTTGTACATTGCTATACCTAAACTGGATAAAATTAAAAATAATCAGGTGATCTGGGCTTGAATCTCATTGTGCAAAAAACATCTCCCTGTTTCTCTAAAATGAGCTTCCTTGAAAATAGGCTTTATCAAAACGAATTTTAAGCATCATTGTGAGTCTGGATATGACGCAATGATCGGTTGTGGCGGAATTATTCCAAAATTTAATGCGATGATCCACCTTATTCTGGTTTTATATTTATCTGTCAAAATGGTGTGATATTTATTGTCAATTTATTACCAAAATGGAGATGGAATAAGAAAGTTATTTGAGATTCAAATAAAACGTTTCACGTGGAACATAAAAAATTTCGGCCATATGAATTGATCAGGTATTTTTGATTATTTCCCTGAAACACAAAAAATTATAAGAAATTTTGCGGTTTGGTACTCTATAAAGTATCAATTTTTCTCCAGCAATTATCATTGTCTTGATTTCCTAAAATTGTCTTAATGATGATTGTTATACATCTGTTCCGTATTTATGGTGAATGAATCGCTTTCTATATATCACCTTTAAGGTCTGGCAAAGCAAGATTGCCCTCCCCATTCACTATATCTTTAATTTGAACTGAGCAATGTCTGGCAGAGAAATGCGTTGAAGGAATAAAGGATTTTTATCATGGATGAGCTTTCCCCAGTTGTGGTGGAGGAGCCAGATTTTCATCACCGAAAAAAAGTCGCATGGCTGGTTTTTGGGATTTTATTGATCGGTTTGCTGGTGAGTCTGGGCTATTACATGCTGGTGTATCGCTACTACCAGAGTACGGATAACGCCTATGTCAAGGCTGACCTGACCTGGATTGTGCCCCGTGTCTCAGGTGCCGTGACTGAATTACAGGTTAGGGACAATCAAACCGTGAAACAGGGTCAGTTGCTGGCGGTGCTGGACAATCGGGATTTGCAGGCCCGTTATGAGCAGTCACAGGCGATGGTTGCGGCTAAACAAGCCAGTTTTGCGGTACAGAACCAGAATGAAAAAGCGGCAGAGGCAGGTGTTTTTCAGGCCCAGTCTTCAGTTGATGCTGCTCAGGCCAGCATTACTCAGGCGCAGTCATCTGTGGAAACCAGCAAGGCTGAACTGGATCGGTTACAGGCTGAGCATGTCCGTTATCAGCAGTTATTGAATGATAGAGTAATTACCCAACAAAAATTTGAATCTATTCGTGCCCAGTATCTAAGTGCACAGGCCAATTATCAAAATACCCTAGCTGCGGTTCAGTCGGCAAAGGCGCAATATCAGCATGCAGTGGCTGTGGTTTACGCATCACAGGCACAGACTGAAAGTGTCAAGGCTGCCCGTATGCAGATGCAGGCCGACCTGAACAGTGCCAAAGCTTCAGCAAAATTTAACCAGATTGATGTGAGTTCTTCACAGGTGGTCGCCCCAGTTTCTGGAAAAGTCGGCAACATTGCAGTACGTCTCGGTTCGCGTGTCTCACCACAGACCCGTTTAATGGCAATTATTCCAGACCACAGCGTCTATGTGGAAGCCAACTTTAAGGAGACCCAGATTGAGAAAATGCGGATTGGGCAGCGGGTAGAATTGACGCTGGACGCTTATCCGAGCCTGACTTTTCAGGGTGAGATTGAAAGCTTTGCGCCTGCTTCGGGCGCCACCTTTTCCCTGATGCCGCCTGACAATGCCACAGGAAATTTCAACAAGGTGGTGCAGCGCATTCCTGTGCGCATTGCGATTCAGCCGCATCCTCAACTGGAGTTAGTCAAGCCAGGTTTATCGGTGGTGGCCCAAGTTGATCTACGTAGTTAATTAGCTAGATCAGGGATAATGGATATGGCTGCACAGGACTGGAAATTTTCTCCCAAAACCGCATGGGTTATTTTCACTGCCATGATTTTTGGCAATTTTATGGCGATTCTGGATATCCAGATTGTAGCCAGTTCGCTGAATGAAATTCAGGCAGGGATGAGTGCCAGTCGCTATGAAGTGACTTGGGTACAAACGACTTACCTAATTGCGGAAATTATTGCCATTCCCATGTCCAGTATTGTGGCACGGATTTTATCAACACGGGTTTATTACACCCTGTGTGCGGTCGGTTTTACCCTCAGTTCGCTATTGTGCGCACTGGCGTGGAATCTGGAAAGTTTACTGGTGTTTCGGGCCATTCAGGGCTTTACAGGTGGTGGCATGATTCCCACCTCCATGACCGCCTTATACCTGTTGTTTCCAGATCATAAACGGGCGATTCCATTAGTGCTGTTTGGCATGGTCAGTACGCTGGGCCCTGCGATTGGCCCGACCATTGGTGGCTATTTGACCACGCATTTTTCATGGCACTGGATGTTTCTGATCAATATCATTCCAGGCATCTTGATCGCCACCATTGTGTATAGCAATCAGGCGATTGACCAGCCGCAACATGGCATGATCAAGCAACTGGACTGGTTGAGTTTGATCGGTATGGCGATGTTTCTGGGTGGACTGGAATATTTTCTGGATGAGGGCGCTCGCCATGACTGGTTTGCCGATGTAGCAGTACGGACGGCATTTATTACCTGTATCACAGGTGCGATGATTTTCTTTTACCGTAGTTTTACCTCGCCGAATCCCCTGCTGGATTTGAGTGTCTTTAAAAATAAGAACTTTACCCTAAGTGCCATCATCACCTTTGTGATTGGCATGGCTTTGTATGGTCTGGGCTATATGATCCCTGTATTTCTGGGACAGGTTCGGGAAATGAACAGCAGCCAGATTGGTCATATCATGATGGTGACGGGCATTGTCATGTTCTGTTTTGCTCCACTTTTGGCTTGGCTGATTCCGAATTTTGATACCCGTAAAACGGTGTTTGTTGGCATGTTGTTGGCAGCTTTTGGAGTATGGCTGAATGCGCATTTAACCATTCACAGTGACTACGACTTTATGTTTTGGCCACAGATTTATCGTGGGATTGGTCTGATGATTTGCCTGATTGTGGTGTCACATCTGGCGATGGGCACCCTGCCTATGCATAAGATTGCCGATGCCAGCGGGATTTATAACGTGATGCGCAACATTGGTGGTGCGGTGGGTCTGGCGTTGATTAACTCATCACTGGACTGGCTGACCGCATGGCATGTCACTGAACTAAATAGTGTGCTTACGCCTGCCAATGCTGTGTTTATGGAGCGTCTGGATCAACTGACTGCGCAATATGCCGAACTGGGCGAACAGGCGCAACAACTGGCGATCAGCAGCATTTATCGGGATGTGCACTATCAGGCGTTGACCGCCAGTTTTAATGACCTGTTAAAGCTGTTGTCGCTGCTGATGTTGGGTGCAGCCTTGTTAACACTATGGATGGATCGCTCACGCAAAATGTCAATTTAGTGAATTGAAATTGAGAAAGTTTAAATCAGCCATAGTTGATTAGGCTGATTGAAAAGGTGAAATGTAAATTATTTTAGGGATGAAATGTCATGGTGATGAAGTTAGTTAAGGCGAAAATGAAAAAGCCACAGGTGAAGCAGGAACCTTTTGGAAAATATCTGGAACGTCGCAAAATTAGTATGCAGCAACTCCAAGAAATGTATGCAATTTATGCGCAATATTATGACAATACCAATTTTCCGCTATTTTTAGATGACTTTAGTAATAAGCATGGGGCGATCCTGATTTTTCATCCTAAGACTGAGCAAATCGTGGGTTTTTCTACCATGGCGATTCACCAATTTGAATTTGGGCATCAGCGTTATACCTTTCTGTTTAGTGGTGATACCGTAGTGAAACGTGAATTCTGGGGCAACCGTGCCTTGCAGGCGACCTTTGTTAAGCTAGTGATGCGTCTCCGCTTTCAGTATCCACGTGATGAGTTTTACTGGCTGCTGATTTCTAAAGGCTATAAAACCTATTTGCTCATGGCAAATAATTACTATGTGTATTATCCAAATGTTGAGGGTAAGCATCAGCAGCTTGCGCCTGTACTGGAATATTACTGCAAGAAGTTTTTCCCTAAATATTATAATGAAATGAGTCATTTGCTGAATTTTGGTGAGGACTACCAACCGCTTAAAGGTGAGGTGGCACCGATTACTGCCAAAATGCGTCTGGATAATCCGAAGATTGATTATTTTGCCAAAATGAATCCAACTTGGGAGCAAGGGACAGAGTTGCCTTGTATAGGCTATCTGGGCTGGGGTGACATCATGCGTTATCCGTTGCGCTTTTTCAGTAAGCCGATCAGCAAGGGAAAACTAGAGGCAAGGCTGTGCAATAAACAGGGTGGATGCTGATGGGGATTGAATGGTTGAGTTCAACCGCTCACTTGATGTTGCAATGGTTTTGTCGTGGCGCAGACCAGCGTTTTAAGCAACAGAACAATCAGCTTGAAGCGGTGCAGCGTCAACGGCTGGCACAGGTATTGGCACAGTCCAGTCTGGCAAAACAGCATAACGTTACTGATTATGAGGGATTTTGTCGGCAATTCCAGCCAACACGCTATGCTGACTGGAAAGCTCCCATTCAACAGTGGCGAACTCAGCAGCAGCCTTTATCTAGCAGTAAACTGATACGTTATCAGCCCACTAGTGGTTCCAGTGAACAGATCAAGTTTATTCCCTATACGCAGGCTTTTCTGGATGAGCTGGATCATGCGATTGCGCCGTGGCTGTCAAGTATGTATCGGCGCTGTCCACAACTGGCACAGGGTAAGCATTACTGGTCAGTGTCATGGCTGCCTGAAAGCCAGCGGGAAATCTTAAAGGATGACAACCTGAATGATGACAGTGCGTTATTGGGCATTGGTAAACGGATTTTAGCCAAGTTTACGCAGGCAGTACCGAGTGAAATTGCCTTTGCTGCGCATGCTGAGGATGCCATGTTTGCCACCCTATGTTATCTGGTGGCAGAGCGAGACTTGAGCATGATTTCAGTGTGGAGTCCAACCTTTGCCCTGCAATTACTCGATCAACTTCAACAGTATGCGGAAGAAATTGCGCAGGTGCTGGCACATGGACAATGGGGAGAGCGTCAGGCGTCATTACAGGCAGTGATGGCACCCTATGCGCCACAACGTGCTCAAGCCTTACAACAGTGGCAGCAGGCTGCTGCATCTGATATTGCCCTATTATGGGAAAAGCTCAGTTTCGTGTCCAGTTGGGATACCGCGGGTTCCAAAAAATGGGCGCAACATTTACAGGCAACCCTGCCCTTTGCCCAGTTTGAGGGGAAGGGGTTATGGGCGACTGAGGGGGTGGTGACCATTCCTTATGAGGGCATGTATCCGCTTGCCTATCACAGCCATTTTTATGAGTTTGAATATCTGGCAGGTGAAAAGGTCGGGCAGATTATTCCCTCATGGCAGTTGCAAATCGGGGATGTGGTCAGCCCGATTTTGAGCAGTGGCAATGGCTTGTTGCGTTACTGTCTGGATGATTGCCTGAAAGTGACCAGCCTTTTTGGGCAAGTGCCCTGTTTTGAATTTCAGGGACGACGTTTTGGGATCGATCTGGTCGGTGAAAAATTGTCACCTGAGATTGCGCAGCAAGTGATTGCCATGTTTGCTGAAAAACAGCTCCAGACTATTTCATTGTTGGCAATTGAAACCGAACAACCTGAAAAACCGTTTTACTGTGCCTTGATTGAGGGACAATTTAATCTAAATCAAATGGCGCAACTTGCTGCCCAGCTTGAGCTGTTATTAAGACAGAGCTTTCACTATGAACTGGCGCGGGATTTGGGACAGCTCGCCCCACCGCAATGCTGTGAGGCTGACAATGGCTGGGAAGCCTATAAGCAACTGGTGATGCGGGATGGCATGATTGAGGGCAATATCAAGCCAGAGCCATTAAAAAAAGTCAGTTTTGCCAGCCTACAGCGTTTTCAGGCTGCTAGAAATAGGGAGATCGTTGAATGACTAAGCTCAAGTTCAAGCTCCTCTTTTTAATCGGCAGTTTAAGCATTGCGCCTACAAGTTTTGCCCTGACACTGGATCAGGCGGTTGATGCAGCATTGGTGCATGAAAGCCAGTTAAGGCTGAGTCGGTTGAATGTTGCACAGAGTCAGGCGATGTTGCAACAGGCCAAACAGCAATATGGCCTTAACGTCAATCTGGTGGGACAATATGGGCATGAAAAGGTGGTGACACCGCAAGGCGTGTATGTACCGACCGAGGGTTCCAGAAATTTTCATGGTGCGGAGCTGCAATTTGACTATCCGCTATACACCTTTGGGCGTTACCCTACAGGTGTCAATGCTGCCAAAATGCAACTGGCTGCTCGTGAACAGGCTGTGTCTGGTCAAAGTTCTGACACGATACTGCAAACGGTAAAAGTCTATTGTAATGTGTTAAAACAGCAGGCCTTGCTGGACCTGAAAATTCAGATGCGCGCCAACCTGAAACAATCTCTTTATGAAGCGGAACGACGTTTTAAGGTCGGCATGATTACCCGAGCTGATTTGGCGCAGGTACAGGCACAATATGCACAAGGCATTGCCGATGTGGTCAGCGTACAGTCCAACCTTAAAATAGCGCAGACCCAGTTTAATCTAGTGACGGGTCAAGTGGCACAGGACTTAAAACAAATTGCCAACTTACCCACCATTCCAGCCAATGTTGAAACCGCTTTGAGGCAATTAGAACAACATCCCCTATTACGACAGGCGCAGTATGAACAACAGGCCGCACAGCAACAGTATCGACTCAGCAAATTAGAACTTAAACCGATGTTGATGCTGAATAGTCGGGCGGGTGTGCAGGATCAGCTCGAAACCCTAAACAGCAAAAGTGAAAATTACTCGGTCAGTGCGCAACTGAAAATTCCACTGTTTGATGATGGGTTAAATCGCGCCAATCGCTTAAAAGCGTTAACTGATGTTGATCTGGCAAAGCAAAAGGCACAAACCCTTAAACAAAATTTGCAGCAGGACATTCAGACCAGCTATGCCCAGCTTGAAGCCATCCGACAAAATAGGCTGGCGATTCAGGAAGCAGTTCAGTCTGCCACAGTGGCCTTGCAATACATCAAAAAAGAACAGGAAGTTGGTACCAAGACCACCTTTGATGAACTCACCGCAGAACAAACCCTATTCGATATGCAGACCCAGCAAGTCCTGAATGATCAGGATGAGGTGGTGTTGGTTTATCAATTGCTGGATCAGATGGGAGGGCTGAACGCTGTAAATAACAGCAAATGATTTGCTGATAGCCGCCTATGTTTAAAGGAGTAAACAGGATGCAAACGACCGAGAAAAAGGCACCCTATCTGGTGGTCAGGGAAGCCACGCCAGAAGATGATCAGGCATTACGCCAATTGGTGGCAGTACCGATGACCACACGGGGTGTCATGCTGAGCTTTCAGCGTGAGCCCAGTTATTTTCAGGCGGCCAAGGTCATTTATGAGGTCAATGACCATGCGGTGATTGAGGATAAAACCACCAAAAAACTATTGGCATGCTATGGCAATGGCTATCGCCACTGCTATGTCAATGGGCATGTTTTTCCAATGCGTTATGCCTGTGATTTAAGGGTCGATCTGCAATTTCGTGGTCAATCCTTACTTAAATTACTCGGTAAAAAAATGCAGGAGACCATGCATCATCCTAATTTTAATCAAATCATTATTTTTAATGACAATTATGCCGCACGGGCCGCCTTGCAGACAGGCAAGTCTGGATTACCAAATTATTATGATGAAAGGCTGGTGGAAACGCTGACCCTGACAGGATTTAAAACAGCCCAGTATCCAGAGATTATGCAGACACAGACAGAGGGTCAGCTTGATTTTTCCAGGATGAAACGAGTCACCGCACAGCCACAGTATATTGAGCAAATGAATGAGTTTGTGCAAAAAATGGCGCAGTTCTATAACTTTATCCCTGCCTATGATTTTTATGGTTTATTACTAAAAAATGAATATTTTCAGGGCTTAAGTTTACATGACTTTCAGCTTTACCTACTGGATGGTGAAATCGTTGGTATGTTTGGTTTATGGAGCCAGTCGGCATTCAAGCAAAGCAAGATTCTGCATTATCACTGGTCAATTGGTCTGATTAGACCCTTGTATAACCTGTTGGCGAGATGGGCTGGACTCATGACCCTGCCTAAAATTGGTGAATCATTTAAATATCATGCCCTGCATTCACTATTATGCAATCCCAATGATCTCCTCCTGCACGACCATATGTTGCGGGATGCGTTAAAACTATCCAGACAACAAGGTGTTGGCTGCATTTCATTTACCCTGTCGCATCAGGACCCACGTCAGAAACTGAATCAGTTTTATAAGGGTGAACTGCTTACTGGCATGCATGGTTTTTTAAGCTATCAACAGGACCCGCGGGCGCTATTTGACCATAAACGGATTCCCTATTTTGAGGTGGGACGGATTTAAGCGGATGAAACGTTCCACGTGAAACCTTGATGTTCCTGTTTGGTTTTTGGTTGCTGCTCGGTAAGTTTGGCTGTTTGTGCAATGGAGCTGGATTACAATAACCAGCGTAACAGTGCCTGAGTGAATATCCATGTTAAAAAAAATTGCCATGTTTTCATTATTGAGCTGTGTTTCAGCCATTAGCTTAGCCAATGTGGAGACATTAAAAAGCAATTTAAGCAGGCATTATCCCAATATTCAGGTCAGCAACATTCAGGCCACGGAAATGCCAGGTCTATACAGCGCCAGTCTGGATAACCAGATTATTTATCTGGATGAAAATGCGCAATATATGCTGGTTGGATCAATGGTGCGTTTAAAAGACCAGAAGAACCTGACCAAGGATTTGCTACTTCAGCAGAATTCAATTGACTGGAAGCAGCTTCCATTCAAGGACGCGATCAAAACCGTTAAGGGGACAGGAAAACGTCAGCTTGTCGTGTTTTCAGACCCGAATTGTCCTTACTGTAAAAAACTGGAGGCGGAGCTGGACAAGTTGAATGATGTAACCATTTACACCTTTATCTATCCATTAAAATCCCAATCTATTGCAGTGTCTAAGCAAGTTTGGTGTGACCCGAATCAGGCCTATGCATGGAAAAACCTGCTGCAAAAAAATGTTCAGCCTAAAGAAAAAACCTGTGCCAACCCGATTGAGCGTAATCTGGTGTTGGGACGTAAACTGGGTGTTGAGGGAACCCCTACCCTGATTTTTGAGACGGGTTTTAAAATGACGGGGGGACGTAGTGCAGAGGAAATTCAGCTGATCTGGAAAGAACTGGGGCTATAAATAAACAGCTCCCAATCCATTACAACATGAATTGGGAGTATTCAATGGGCTTAGCTTTTTTTGCTGACCAGATTGTAGATAAATAAAATAATCACCGCACCAATAACGGAGGCAATAAATCCCGCCACTGAATTTTCGCCGTATAAGCCCAGCAAGCGGCCACCGTAGGTTGCCAACAACGAACCTGCGATACCCAGTAGGGTGGTCACGATAAAGCCCGCCTTATCATCTCCTGGGTGTAACGCACGGGCAATCAGACCCGCAAAGAAACCCACTACAATTGCCACAATTAGAGACCACATTGTCTTTTCTCCTTGTTTTAACAACGGTATTTATAATTATCCTGCTTGATTAGAGCAGCTTTTGTCTGTAGTGGATTGCCCACTTATGTCGTATTTTTGTGCAGTCTTTGGCAGGGTTTGATTAATGGGGTGATATAAAAAAAGGAGCTTTTCAGCCCCTGAGTAGAGCACGGCCTTTGGCCGCGCAAAGGAATATGGATTTAAAGACCAATTTCACCAATAAATGGCAAGTGACGGTATTTCTGGTCAAAGTCGAGGCCATAACCCACAATAAAACGGTCCTCAACCTCAAAGCCTAAAAACTTCACTTCCAGGTCAATCTCACGGCGTGATGGCTTGCTTACCAGCGTACACAGTTCAATTGAGTTTGGATTACGGGTTTGTAGAATTTCCATCACTTTACTTAGCGTGTGTCCAGAATCAATAATATCTTCCACGACCAACACATCTTTACCGCGAATTTCACCATCAAGGTCTTTTAAAATTTTAACATCTCTTGAAGAGATCGTTGTTCCGTTGACATAGCTTGAAACGGTCATAAAATCGAGTTCATGCGGCTTTTCAATGGCACGGCACAAATCTGCCATAAAAATGACTGAACCACGCAGTAAACCAATCAATACCAGTTCCTTGTCACTTTGAGCATAGTGTGCATTGATTTTTTCACCGAGTTGTTTCACTTTGGCTTGAATCTCTTCACTGGAAATCATGATGCTCATGGCAGGGTTCATTGGCAGATTCCTAAAACGTAAAAAATGGGAAATAAAAAAGGTGTTGACCTGCAACACCTCGAAATCTTGAGCGAATATGCGAATTTTAAAACAAAATCACCGTTCATGCACCTTTTGATGGTGCAGAAAATGTATCATTTTTCGGCTGATGACTGTCTTGTTTTAAGAGTACCGCAGTTGCAACCGCCACGAATATCCACCCAATTTTTCGTTTATTCAAAACTTTAGCTTTGGCTGTAGGCTTTTTGTCCATAGATATAGGTTGCCTCAATATTTCGGTCATCACCCATCGTAAACAAGGCGAATAGGCTATCCTCGATTGACTTTGAGCGTGACTGGCGCAGTTGCTGCAATGCGGTTGGCTTGAGATTCAACACCACAAAATCAGCTTCCTTGCCCACATTAAAGTTACCGAGTTTGTCATCCAAGTCGAGGGCTTTTGCACCGCCCAGTGTCGCATGGTACAGCGATTCAAACGCAGACAATTTATCACCCTGCAACTGTTGCACCTTGTAGGCCTCATTGACGGTCTGCAACAAGCTAAACGAGGTCCCTGCCCCAATGTCGGTACCGAGACCGACCTTAACCTGCTGCTGCCATGTTTTTTTCAATGGAAACAAGCCACTGCCCAAAAACAGGTTTGAGGTTGGACAAAAGGCAATTGCAGAGTCGGTATCGTGCATACATTGCCATTCTTGATCTTCCAGATGCACGCAATGTGCAAACACCGAACGGTTTCCTGTTAAACCATAATGGTGATAAACATCCAGATAGCCGTTTTGCTCAGGAAATATATCCTTGACCCATGCAATCTCATCTTTATTTTCACTTAAATGGGTATGCACATACACATCAGGAAATTCGGCTTTTAACTGCCCTGCCCGCTCTAATTGTTCAGGCGTTGAGGTCGGCGCAAAACGTGGGGTAATGGCGTATAAGGCACGACCCTGACCATGCCATTTTTCAATCAGTGCCTTGGAATCGTCATAGGCGCTCTCGGCAGTGTCACACAGTGCTTCTGGTGCATGACGGTCCATCATCACCTTGCCCGCAATTAAACGCATCTGCTGCTGTGCTGCTGCTTCAAACAAGGCATCCACCGATTCAGGATGCACGGTACAGAACACCAGTGCAGTTGTTGTACCATTTTTAAGCAGTTCCTGTACAAAGAACTTTGCAACCCCTTGCGCATAGGCTTTGTCCTTGAACTGGATTTCAGTTGGAAAGGTGTAGGTGTTCAGCCAGCTTAACAACTGTTCACCATAGGCCCCGACCATTTCAGTTTGTGGGAAGTGGATATGGGTGTCGATCATGCCTGGAATGATCAATTGCTCTGGATAGTGCTCAATTTCAACGTTTGCAGGTAAATGCGCTTGGGCATCATCCCAGCTGCCAAACCAGCGAATTTTACCCTGTTCAGCGATTAGCACGCCGTCTTCAATATAACGAACCTGATCAATAATATCTTGTGCCTGGGAAACGGTTTTTTGGATATCCAAGAAGCGACCACGAACGACCGTGATGGGAGTAGTCAAAGTCATAACAACCTACAATGTTTTTCGCTGATTGTACCCGATTTTATTCAGCTTACTGGATTATTCGCCTAATTTAGGCCATTAAAACGTATATAAATGTGAGTAATGGATTGAATCAATTCACTTTACTTTTGAGTGGAAATGGGTAAATTGTCAGCAATAATTATACCCTTTGAGAAAAATACATATGTATTACTGGAATACCAAGGCTTTGGCGCATGAGCTGGCTGAAGATACCTTGAGCAGGCAACACTATAAAAACTATTATCTTGCGGCGGCGTTGGTTGTCAGTGTGGTGTACTACTACGGTATGTATTCCCCTTATTATGATATGCGTGTGATTGGGGCTGAAGCTGCATTGACACTGGTGATTATGGTGATCGGCATTCAGCGTACCTATCAGGCTAATGGTGGCGATGAGGGGATGAACTTCCTGAATCGGATTACTGCCCTATCATTTCCCATCTTGATGCAGAACACAGTGTTTGGGGTTGTCTTTGGACTGGTGTTACTGGGAATTTACCAATATTTTGGCCTGGCACAGACCGCATTTGAGATGTGGTATGAATGGTGTGTCTCTGCCTTTACGATTTTCCTGCAAATTTTATTCTTTACACGTTTGGTGTCGTATATGAAACGGGTGGCGGCGCATACGATCTAAGATGAGATCATCTACCTTATATATTGGTATTGCAAACCAATATATAAGGCGAGAATTTAAACTTCGTTTATTACTCCACAAAATAATGCGCGGCAAAATGGGCATCATTGCCAATAATGTCGTAGCAGTCCTCACGAATCGACATGCCTGCACACTGATGTCCAACCATCCATAAACCGAGGGTGGGCAACTGACCAGCAAATAATGGCGTATCCACCCATTTCTGTACTACATAGCCGTATTTGTCATAGTCATCAAAGTAGAAACTGCCAGATGCGGCACCGTGGTCCTGACCATCCTGCAACACGCGAATATTGGCTCCCTCCCTTGCCAAAATCGGCTTTTTCACCCATTTGCCAGCAAGGTGTTGCTGAGGGTCAAAGGCATAGGTTTCAAGCAAAAGCGGATGATGCGGATAGCGTTTCCACAGTTCGACCAGAATGGCCTTGTTGGAAAGCAGCATTTTCCAGCAGGGTTCAATCCAGTTGCTTTGTGCTGTCAGGTATTTTGAAAATGACTCTTCCCAGATCCATTCCCATGGGTAAAGCTTAAACAGGTTGTGAATGGGACGATTGTTTAGATCAACAAAACCCTGCCCATCCCAGCCGATATTTTCCATCGACAGTTCAGAGACCTGTAGTTGGGCCTGATAAGCGGTATCCATCAGGTATTCCAGATTGCCCCAATCTTCCCGCCCTGCTTCCTGACAGGCGGCGAAATGCACATGGCTACCTCTTGGCAGAATGGTTCGCCAACGCTTGATCAATTCCTCATGGATGCTGTTGAACTGATCACGGTTGGGAATACCTGAAACCTGTTCAATCCACAGCCATTGCGCCACAGAGGCTTCCAGCAGGCCTGTCGGGGTATCCGCATTGTATTCCAACATTTTGATGTTGCGTCCATCATAGGCAAAGTCAAAACGCCCATACAGCATCGGTGCATTGCGTTGCCATGACTGTTCAATGTGAGCAATCGCGTCCTGTGGAATCTGGAAATAATCAGGATAGTTACCGCGCTGAATCAAGTCGCCAGCAACAGATAAACACATTTGATGCAGTTCATTGGCCGCATCTTCAAGCTGTTCAATCTGCCTGAGAGTAAATTCGTAGGCAATGCCCTCTGACCAATAAATTGAGCCATCCAGTGAGGGTAAATTAAAGTAGTCAAAACCAATCTTCTGGTGCTCAAGCTGCCAGTCGGTACGCGGTGCGAGGATTTTTCTTTTCATACAAAATTTCAGTTTTCCTGATCAGCCACCAAATGAAGAACCGCCGCGGCCAAAACCACCACGAACAGGTGAGGAGGCGGAGTAACTTTTTGCCGTGGTCGAAATCATGGGCTGTCCAACACTGAGGTTGCTGCGCGGACGTAGGGTATTGCCGCGAAAGGACACTTCCCGATTGCCCTGATAATACTGTGGGCCGAGGTAACGTCCAGAACCAAAACCGCCATAGTAACGCACACCAGCACTTGAGCCACCGCTACCCGAACTATTTTCCTCTTCACAGGTTTCAGTGTTCCAGTCGCTTGCACAGTCATATTGGTTGTTGTAGACATCCTGCACCAATGGGCCATCATTATGGCTACACGCAGTAAGTAACAATGGCACCACCACAAGATTAATTTTTTTAGAACGCATGAGACCCCACTCATTTTAATTGGCCTGATCGACATTGATGTGAACAGCCCTTGTTTTATTATGTTTCTGATTAGGAAAGATAAAAGCTTTAAGCCGCCATATGATATTGATCTGTTTTTTTAATGTACAGTCTATTTTTATGATTTAACTGTTCAGGCACCTGAACTTATCAAATGCCTGAATTCAACTGATTAAGATTGCAACTGCTTTTTATTATGACGTAATGATAGATAAGCGGTGATACTGAGTACCAGTACGATAAAGCCCAATGAAATCCAGATTGGCATGTGGAATACATCCAGCAATAACATTTTCGCACCAATAAACAATAAGATGATGCCCAGTCCATACGGTAGGTAATGCAGTTTGGTTGCGGCACCAGCCAGCAGGAAGAACATGGCACGTAGGCCTAGAATTGCCATCAGGTTTGCAGTCAGGACAATGAACGGATCACTGGTGACAGCAAAGATTGCAGGGATGGAATCCACCGCGAAAATCACGTCAGATGCTTCAACCAGAATTAAGACCAGAAACAACGGCGTTGCCCAAAGTAAGCCATTTTGACGCACGAAGAACTTGTTGCCCTCAAGTTGTGGGGTAATCCGCATGTGCCCGCGCAGCCATTTAAGTAATTTAATATCTTCGATATTGGTTTCTTCATCCTGCCCTTTCAGGAACTTGAAGCCTGTATAAACGAGGAACGCACCGAAAATATACAGCACCCAGGAAAATTCCTGCACGAACCAAGCCCCAATAAAGATAAAGATGGTTCTTAAAACAATTGCGCCGAGTACCCCATACAGCAGGATTTTACGCTGCAACGCAGGTGGAATGGCAAATGCGGCGAAAATCATCAGCCAGACAAAGACGTTGTCAATCGCCAGCGATTTTTCCAGTAAATAACCCGCAAAGTACTCCATGGTTTTTTGGTTGGCGATGGTTGTCCCGATGGTTTGCTGTAGATAGAGCCACAAACCTCCACCAAACAGCACCGCCACAGTGACCCAAGCCACACTCCAGTAGGCAGCCTGCCTGATTGGGACATCCTGATCCTGTTTTTGTTTAAAGCCTAAAAAGTCGACCAGTAGCATGACCGCCACAATGCCGAAGAACAACACATACAGCCATAGATTGCCGATAGTTTCCATCACAACTCCCTATCTGGCAAATGGACATAAAAAAACCTTGACCAGTTGCCAGATGAATTAAATAAAACATCTGTTTCAACATGATCAAGGTCTTGCCTACATCACCATAAAGGATGATGCTCAGAGTCCGACTTTTTGCAAAGTGTAATGACGGAGCTCTGACACCTGAGTACCACAATTTCAGCACTGAGGTTTGGAGGAGGCTACTCCCCTTGTCAAATTCTGTATGGATAATGACATCCAAAGATGTGTATAGAATTACATACTTTTAAACAATGTGCAAATCTCTATCAAATAAGTCAGGATTAAAAATCTTTAAGATCTCAGTCCGTAAAAACTGGTGTCGGGGATTGTGTTTGACATGTTCATGCCAGTACATGCCCATCCTGATTTTGGGCAGTTCAATCGGCAAGGCATGGATATGCAAATCCGTTGAATAATGCAGATGTTTGAGGATACTTTGTGGAATAGTGAGGATGGCATTTGGATATTGCGCCAGTACCTGCAAGGCGGTTGCATAGTGCTGGCAACGCAGGAAAATTTGACGGGATAATTGTTGGCGGTTGAGATAAATATCTTCCAGTAACAGCCCTGTACGCCGTGAGGACACACCGATATGCGGTGAGGATAGATAAAGCGATAAATCCATTTCAGCCTGTGGGGTACACACTACAAAATGGTCTTCAATCAGGTTTTCAAACTGCAAATTGGCTTGATAAGGCTGTACCAGATCAATAACAAAATCAATTTGCTGGGCTGCAAGATCGGCCAGCATATTTTTACGGTCCAGCTTGGAACTCAAAAACTGAATATCCAGATTCAGTTGTGCAAAGTGATGCACCAACTGGGGGAAAATAATTGGCTCAATTTCATCATGAATGGCAATTTTCAGGCTGTGCAACATGCTGGGGTCAAAGTCCTGTTGCGGCACTGCAATACCCTGAATAGTCAATAAGGCGGTTTGAATCGGCTGATAAATCTGCTCGGCATAGGGTGTGGGCAGCATTTTCTGGCCGCTGCGGACAAACAGTTCATCATCAAGCTGTGTGCGTAGACGCTGTAAGGCATGACTAACCGCAGACTGGCTGATACACAGTAGTTGCGCCGCTTTGGAAATGCTCTTTTGTTCAAAAATGGCGATAAAAAGTGGATAGAGATTAATGTCAATCCGATGGAAATGTCCCACTTCCAGTGGGCTGGTATTATGAATATGATTCATAGTTATGCATAAAATAAAATCATTTCATTCATAATAAAATTTCGCTTATGGTGATGTAAAGCAGCGAATCAATATTCGCCATATTCTAAATTGAGGGAACTGATGATGTTTGCATTATCCGAACGCGCACAGGATTTTATTGCACGAACGCAAGCCTTTATTCAACAAGAAATAGAACCCGTTGAAAAAGCATTTTGGGATGAGGTGCATCATTTAAATGTGGATGGTGACTGGACCAAATGGCAATGGCCTGAACAATTACAACAATTGAAAAATAAGGCCAAAGCCGCAGGCTTATGGAATATGTTTTTACCAGATGCTGAGTTGGGTGCAGGTTTGTCGGTGCAGGAATATGCGCATATCGCTGAGCTGACAGGACGTAGTTTGCTCGCGCCAACGGTTTTTAACTGTAATGCGCCTGATAGTGGCAACATGGAAGTATTATGGCGTTATGGCAGTGAAGCGCAAAAACAACAATGGCTGCAACCCTTACTCGCTGGAGAGATTCGTTCGGTATTCTGTATGACTGAACCTGCGGTAGCGTCCAGTGATGCCACCAATATGCAGGCCACCGCGGTGGTGGATGGGGACGAAATTGTACTGAATGGGCGTAAATGGTGGTCGTCTGGTTTGGGTGATCCCAATGCCAAAGTGATCATTTTTATGGCCTATACCCCTGACCCAAGCAAAGACCGTCACCATCAACATTCGATGGTGCTTGTACCGATTGAAACGCAAGGCGTGACCATTGAACGAATGTTGCCTGTGTTTGGTGATTACGATGCGCCACATGGACATGGGCAGGTTAGTTTTGACAATGTGCGTGTGTCAGTGAGCAATTTTATTGGTGGTGCGGGACAAGGTTTTGAAATTGCACAAGGGCGTTTAGGGCCAGGACGCATTCATCATTGTATGCGTTGTATTGGCGCAGCAGAAAAAGCGTTAGAGTTGATGATTGATCGTGGTATGTCCCGTAAAGCCTTTGGCAAAGAACTATTAAAGTTGGGTGGGAATTTAGAACGTGTGGCAGAAGCCCGTGTGCAAATTGACCAAGCCCGTTTATTGACGCTGTATGCAGCCTATAAGATGGATACGTTGGGCAATATGGCAGCACTCACCGAAATTTCTGCGATTAAAGTGGTTGCGCCGACAGTCCTACAAAATGTGGTGGATATGGCGATCCAGATTCACGGTGGTGAGGGTGTGTCACGCGATACCCCACTGACAGCATTCTTTAATCAGGCACGTAGTTTACGTTTAGCCGATGGACCTGACGAAGTACATAAGGGCATGATTGCCAAACTGGAACTTAAAAAACGTGGTTATGGTCGTGGATAAGGATATAAGAAAATGACAGTGATTGATGTGGGTGGTCAGGTTCGTAAAGGTGAGGAACTGGATATTGCAGCGGTTGAAACATGGTTAAAAAATCAGGGCGTGGCACTACAAGGACAGGCACAGGTGACTCAATATTCGGGTGGTGCTTCCAACTGGACCTATCGCCTGCAATATGACAACGCCGACCTGATTTTACGCCGCCCACCGAAAGGCACCAAAGCCAAGTCAGCACATGATATGGCACGTGAATATAACGTTCAGAACTATCTTGCACCATTCTATCCAGTTTTGCCTGAAATGCTGGCACTGTGTCAGGATGACAGTGTAATTGGCTGTGATTTCTATGTGATGAAACGGATTGAAGGCATTATTCCACGTGCCAATTTACCCAAAGAATTACAACTGGATGAGCAACAGGTTCAGCAACTGTGTTTGAATGTGCTGGATAAGCTGATTGAGTTGCATCAAGTGCCTTATCAGGGAACTGAGCTGGAAAAACTGGGTAAGGGCGATGGCTATTGCCGCCGTCAGGTGGAGGGTTGGGATGGTCGTTATGCCAAAGCCTTAACGCCGAATGTGCCTGATTTTGCCTTTGTGCGTCAGTGGTTACAGCAACATATTCCAGCCGATTCTAAAACTTGTGTGATTCATAATGACTGGCGTTTTGATAATGTCATTCTCGATCCAAACCAGCCGACCCAAGTGATTGGTGTGCTGGATTGGGAAATGGCGACATTGGGCGATCCATTGATGGATTTGGGCAGCGCCCTTGCCTACTGGATTCAGGATGATGACGATGCCCTGATGAAATCCAGCCGTCGTCAGCCAACCAATTTAAAAGGCATGCTGACACGCCAGCAGGTGGTGGATTACTATCTGGATAAAACAGGCCTACAACCAGAAAATTGGGCTTTCTATGAAGTGTTTGGCTTGTTCCGTTTGGCGGTGATTGCACAGCAGATTTATTATCGTTATTACCACCAGCAAACCGATAATCCTGCCTTTAAGGATTTCTGGATTTTGATTCATGCTTTGCATATTCGGGCGTTAAAACTGATTGCAGCAAACAATGCTGAAGCACAGCAATTGATTCCTGAATATGGCGCAAAACTACAGGATATTTTAAAACGATGAGCACAATTTATCTGGTGCGACATGGACAGGCCTCATTTGGTGCGGCAAGTTATGACCAGCTTTCGGCCAAAGGTGAACAGCAGGCACAGGTGGTGGGTGATTTTTTTAAGCAAACCCTGAAACATCCCCCACTGGTGGTTGCAGGTTCAATGCAGCGTCATCAACAAACCGCACAGTTGGCCTTGTCGAAAAGTTTCCATGATGCACCGATTCAAACAGAGTCTTTATGGAATGAATTTGACCATCAACAGGTGTTTGCACAATACGAACCACGGTTTAATCAGCCTGAATTGCTGAAACAGGATGTCGAGCTGGTAGCCAATCCACGTGCCTATCTGGCCAAAATTTTTGATGGCGCGATTGATCGCTGGATTGGAGAGCAATATGACCATGAATATCATGAGACTTGGTTGGGCTTCCAGACCCGTGTAGAAACGGCTTTGCAAACCCTGTGTGAGCATCTTGATGCGACACCACAGCGTCAGGCAGTGGTGTTTAGTTCTGGTGGCGTGATCTCTGTGGCTGTGGGCAAGGTCTTGGGTTTAAATGCCAAACAGATTTTTGCACTGAACTGGTCTATCACCAATGCCAGTATCACCACGTTGCGTTGGGTGGATGGGCGTTTGCAGTTACTCAGTTTTAATGAGCATCATTATTTAAAAACACATGATGCAGAACTTCTTACATGGATTTAAAAAAACAATAGGTGGCAGACATGGCAAAGACGATTTTAATTACTGGTGCAAGTTCGGGCTTGGGTGCAGGTATGGCGCGTGAGTTTGCTGCCAAAGGTTACAACCTTGCGCTGTGTGCACGGCGGCTGGAACGGTTGGAAACACTCAAACAGGAGCTACAAAGCCAACATTCGGTGCAGGTGGATATCAAGGTGCTGGATGTTACCCATTACGATGATGTTTTCACTGTCTTTAAGGCCTTTCAGCAAGAATTCGGGACGATTGACCGCATTATTGTCAATGCGGGTGTGGGTGATGGCCGTCGTATTGGTAAGGGCAATTTTGAAGTGAACCGAGCCACTGCTGAAACCAACTTTATTTCGGCATTGGCGCAGTGTGAGGCGGCTGTTGAAATCTTTAGGGCGCAGAATAAAGGGCATTTGGTGGTGATTTCCTCGATGAGCGCACTACGTGGCCTACCAAAGCATTTATCGACCTATGCGGCCAGTAAGGCGGCGGTTGCACACTTGGCAGAAGGGATTCGTGCGGAGCTGCTCAATACACCAATCAAGGTATCCACGATTTTTCCAGGCTATATTCGTACCGAGATGAATGAGGGTGCGAAAAAACTACCATTTGAGGTGGATGAGAAAACGGGTTGCAAGGCTTTGGTCAAAGCCATTGAGAAAGCACCTGTAAAAGCGTATGTACCGCAGTGGCCGTGGTTGCCGATGGGGATTGCCATGAGGATTTTGCCTTTAAAACTGGTAAATAAATTGAGTTAATTACAATAAATGGATTGGATATATTTCATTTGGAAAAGGCTGCACAGCCTTATATAGGCTGAATAGGTTTAATTGTTTTTGTATAGGCATTTCCCTTACTTTTCAGGGATGAAAAGTAACAAAAATTCTTTGTTGAGCAGAGTGTACGTCCATGTAACCCCTGCTCAACGGGCGGCATCCATGCCGCCTGTCACGATAGTGAATACCGTTCTAAAATTATGAAAAGCTCGATTACGACAAAGCCGTAATCAACTTTTGGTGCAATCCACCAAACCCGCCATTGGACATGATCACCACAGCATCACCCTCACCTGCTTCATTGACCACACGGGCAATGATCTCATCCAAAGAACGGCTGACTTCGGCCTTGTTTGATGAAGCTGCAATCACAGGCTGTAAATCCCAGTCCAGTCCCTCTGGTTGATACCAGATCACTTCATCGGCTAAACGTGCAGAATGCGCCAAGCCATCTTTGTGGCTGCCCATACGCATGGTGTTGGAACGTGGTTCAATGATCGCCCACAGTTTACGCTCGCCTAAACGCTTACGTGCGCCGTCCAGCGTGGTTTCAATTGCGGTTGGATGATGGGCAAAGTCATCATAGACTTCGATGCCACGCACTGTACCCAGCAATTCCATACGGCGTTTTACCCCACCGAAGTTGGATAAAGCTGCACAGGCTTGTTCAATGGTTACACCCACATGCTGAGCTGCGGCAATGGTGGCTAAGGCATTGGCAACGCTATGCTGCCCTGTCATATTCCATTTCACTTCACCGATTACATTGCCATGTTCCAGCACGTTAAAGTGGCTGCCATCGGCACTGATCAATTCAGCAGATAAAGCGGCTTGGTCATTGGCTTCAAGACTGGTACGAATGACAGGCGTCCAGCAACCCTGTGCTAACACTTCATCAATATTGGTTTCAGTAATCGGGGCAATAATACGACCCTCACTTGGAATGGTACGCACTAAATGATGGAACTGTTTTTGAATGGCAGCAAGGTCATCAAAGATATCAGCATGGTCAAATTCAAGGTTGTTTAAAATCGCTGTTTTAGGGTGGTAATGAACGAATTTGGAACGCTTATCAAAGAATGCAGAGTCATATTCATCCGCTTCCACACAGAAATATTTTCCACCACCTAAACGTGCGCTTTCGCTAAAACCAAGCGGTACGCCACCGATCAAAAAGCCAGGATTTAAACCTGCCTGATCCAGCACCCAAGCCAGCATGGTCGTGGTTGTGGTTTTACCATGTGTCCCCGCCACACCAAGTACATGCTTGCCCTGCAAGACATGATCTGCCAAAAACTGTGGGCCAGAAACATAAGGCAAACCCTCGTTTAGCATATACTCGATGGCATCAATACCACGTTTCATGGCATTGCCCACAATCACAAGATCAGGATGCGGCTGCAAATGGCTGCGGTCATAGCCCTGCATCAGCTCAATGCCTGCATTTTCCAGTTGGGTTGACATTGGTGGATAAACATTGGCATCTGAACCTGTGACTTTATGTCCTAAATCTCGTGCCAATAGAGCCAAAGACCCCATAAACGTGCCACAAATACCCAAAATATGCAGATGCATGTTGTATCTCGCTTTATTCATTCACGTAAAACGTGTGTTATGCAGTTAAAAATTTGCCTCAAAAGATAGCAAGGCTGCTATGGAAAAGATAGTCAAAATTCGTTGTTGTTCTTTACTTATAATGACGTTGAGGAATGATAAAATTCCAGTGTTTTTAAAATAGTATTCCTATAAAAGGACATTATGTTGAGCTTCCCTCTGCTGGCGTTATGCCTATTGATAATTTCCAACTGTTTTATGACTTTGGCATGGTATGGGCATCTTAAAATTTTACATGATGCCCCGCTTTGGCAAGCGATCCTGTTTAGTTGGTGTATTGCCCTGCTGGAATACAGTTTTATGATTCCTGCAACCAAACTGTTAAGTCAGCATGGCTGGAGTCTGGGAGAAATGAAAATTACACAGGAAGTCGTCACTTTATTGGTGTTTGTGCCCTTTATGATTTTCCTGTTTAAGCAGCCTTTTAAACTGGACTATGTCTGGGCGATGTTTTGTTTGATGGGCTGTGTCTATTTTGTGTTCCGTAACCAAAGCTAATTTTTCGGACACTGCCTAGATGTTGTTTATTTGGGGATGCCTGAAAAAACCGCTATAATATTTGCCAATTTATTCCTTTGTGCTTGGCGCGAGTCGAGACATTCCCCTATTTTTATCATGTTTTGGAAAAGCCAATGAATGCGGTCGCAACAGATAGCCAACCTTTAGTCGGGATTATCATGGGTTCTCAATCCGATTGGGCAACACTCGAACATACCGCGAACATGCTCAAACAACTGGGTGTTCCTTTTGAAGCTGAAGTGGTTTCTGCGCACCGTACCCCAGACCGTTTGTTTGAATATGCGGAAACAGCGCGTGATCGTGGCATTCAGGTGATTATTGCGGGTGCGGGTGGCGCGGCGCATTTACCAGGCATGTGTGCAGCCAAGACCGATTTACCTGTACTGGGTGTGCCTGTGAAATCCTCAATCTTAAATGGTGTTGATTCATTGCTTTCCATTGTGCAGATGCCAGCAGGCATTGCAGTGGGAACACTGGCAATTGGTCAGGCAGGTGCAACCAATGCGGCGATTATGGCAGCACAAATTCTAGGTTTGACGCGCCCAGAGATTGCTAAAAATGTAGCAGACTTCCGTACCGCACAAACAGAAAAAGTGTCTAGTAACAATATTCCTGGTCAAGTTTAACGGAGTTGATCATGAATAAAACCATTGGCATTTTTGGTGGCGGACAACTTGGGCGTATGATGGCGCAAGCAGCTTTACCACTCAATATTCAATGCACATTCTTTGAAGCGGAAACCAATTGCCCTGCTGCGATTTTGGGACCTGTATTTTCAAGCAAAAATGCACAGGGTTTACAGGATTTCATCGCCAGTGCCGATGTATTTAGCCTTGAATTTGAAAATACGCCTGTTGCTGATGTAGATGTTTTGACCCAAACCAAGACACTGCACCCCCCTCGCCTTGCTCTGGCAACTGCTCAGAATCGTTTGGCTGAAAAAGGCCTGTTTGATGAATTAGGTATTCCTGTTGCGCCGTACCGTGCTGTAGATAGCCTAGACAGCTTAAAACAGGCCGTGGCTGATCTGGGTTTGCCAATCGTACTGAAAACCGTGACTGGTGGCTATGATGGCAAGGGCCAGTTTGTATTGCGTTCCGAAGATCAGGTTGATACGGCCTGGGCTGAGCTTGGTCCCGCTAAAAGCTTGATTGCTGAAAGCTTTGTGAAGTTTAGTCGTGAAGTGTCAATCATTGCGGTGCGTGGGCAGGATGGCGATGTCAAAACTTGGGCACTTGCTGAAAACCACCACCATAATGGTATTCTGTCACACTCAATCGTCCCTGCACCAAACAGCACAGATTTACAGCCTGTCGCGCAGGATTACATCACCCGTCTGCTCAACCATCTTAACTATGTTGGTGTGTTGACACTTGAACTGTTTGTGACGGAACAAGGCCTCTACGCCAATGAAATGGCGTGTCGTGTGCATAACTCGGGTCACTGGTCGATTGAGGGCGCAATTTGCTCACAGTTTGAAAACCATATCCGTGCAGTTGCAGGCTTACCATTGGGTTCAACTGATGTGGTTCGCCCAACTGTGATGATCAATATCATTGGTCAGCATCCAAAATCGGAAGATGTGCTGGCACTCAAAGGTGCACATCTACATCTTTACAATAAGTCTGAACGTGCTGGCCGTAAGTTGGGACATATTACGTTGATGCCGAATAACCGTGATGATTTAACGGACCTGTGTCGTCAACTTGCCAAAATTCTACCTGTGCCATTGGCACTGACTGATGAAATGAAAATTTAAATTCATTTTTATAATCAGAGCGACTTTCGGGTCGCTTTTTTATTGGCTGATGTTTAAATTTAAAGTTTTAAATTCAAAACCATAAAAGGATGAAAAATATTGGGTTTGTGGATAAGTTTCTTTTACAAATTTGAATTTAAAACCGAGAGCGTAATTTGAATTCAAAACGATGAAAGTGGATCATTTGCAGTTTAAATTCAAAATATCTGTCAGTTTTTAAATTTAAAATCAGGATGGTGTTTTTATTTGAGGTTAAGTGATTAGTCTGGGAATATCTTTCCGTATCAAGAAAAATTGGATAAGTTGATATAAATCATAAAAATTATTTTTTTGTATGCAGTAGGTTGTTAATTCATAAAAATAATATAATTTTCAATGTTTTAAATTTATATTTTAATTCTAAAAAGGAGTCACTATCTAAATGAGTGACAACATTACCCAAGAAAAAATTTGCCATCTATATGGTGAGTAATTAAAGCTTTGCAAGGTGAACTTCGCTCAAACTATTCGGATTACGCTTGATAAAAGCTTTGCTTTTTGGTGTTGAACATTCATATTTAGGGCTTTGTCTGGATTGTGGATAACTTTATTTTGTGTTTTTGAATTTAAAGTACGGGATAAAATTTGAATTCAAGATATTCAACATGCCTTTGTATAAGTTTTGAATTCAAAAAATCTGTTGGCTTTTGAATTTAAAATTAGCTTGTGCTTTTATTTGAATTTAAATGATCAGCTTGTGGATTATGTTTTCTCCTATAACAAGAAAAATTAACTAAGTTTCTATAAAACATAAGAGTTCAGGCTTTGGTTGAGAAAGATTGAACTCTATAAATGAATTTAAAAGTAGGCTGTATTTTTGAATTTAAAACTTATAAATTGGTTTGTGGCTATTTTGAATTCAAAAATGATTGCAGGTTTTGAATTTAAAATGAGAACTTTAAATTTAAAAGACAATAAATGAATTCAAAGTTACGATTGCAAACGGAACATGGTGCAGTTGCATGTTAAGGTGAACAAGAAATTTAAATTTAAAAACTCTGGTTAAGACATGAAACATCATTTTTCTTTATTTATAGGCACTGCCTTATTTGCTTTCTTTAATCAAGCACACGCAGAACTCATTATTAATGGTGCAAAGGTGGCGAGCACCACAACGGCAGCGGCACCTGTAACAGGCAGCTATACGTCAAATTCCAGTTTTCAGGGTTGTCTGGCAAATTTACGCTCCCAGGCAATTGCCTCAGGTGTTTCTGGCTTAACCTATGATCGTTATACGCAAAATTTGGCACCAGACTATTCGGTCATTGATAAATTAAATTATCAGCCTGAATTTTCGACCCCGATCTGGGATTATCTGTCTGGGCTTGTGGATAACGAGCGTGTGCAGGCTGGGCAGCAGAAACTGGCCCAGCATCGTGCGGTACTCAACCGTGTGGAGCAGGCCTATGGTGTTCCTGCTGAAACGGTGGTAGCCGTGTGGGGTGTGGAAAGTAATTATGGAGACATTTCAGGTAAATATCCTTTATTGCAGGCTTTGGGGACACTGAGCTGTGAGGGCCGCCGCCAAAGTTATTTCCGTGGCGAGTTCTTTGCCACCATGCGGATTTTACAACGCGGCGATTTAACCCAGGATCAGTTGTATGGTTCCTGGGCAGGTGCTTTTGGCCATACCCAATTCATGCCATCCACCTATGAGCGTCTGGCGGTGGACTTTGATGGGGATGGCCGCCGTGATTTGGTTTCAAGCACCACAGATGCCTTGGCTTCAACTGCCAATTTCCTAAAACGGGCAGGGTGGCAAACTGGCATGCCGTGGGGCTTTGAAGTGAAAATTCCACAAGGCATGTCGGTTGCAGGCGAAAGCCGTCGTAATAAAAGGTCACTGAATAGCTGGATTGCGCAGGGCGTAACCCGTGCGGATGGTACGGCATTGATTCAGGGCAATTTGTCAGGCAGCACACCAGCGGGGCTGATTACACCAGCAGGTGCCAATGGCCCAGCATTTTTGGTATTTAAAAACTTCGATGCGATTTATAGCTATAACGCAGCGGAAAGTTATGGATTGGCAATTGCGCATCTATCCGACCGTTTAAGGGGTGGAACACCGTTTTTAACTGCCTGGCCAACAGATGATGCTGGCACCTCACGTGCAGAACGTCGTGAAATCCAGCAGTTCCTGATTCAGCGGGGCTATAACATTGGGGTCGTAGATGGTTTGATTGGTGATAAAAGCCGTCAGGCCATTCAAAAGGAACAAAGCCGTTTAGGCTTAAACCCTACAGGACGGGCCGGTCAGCAGATTCTCCGTGCTTTTCGCCAGGAACAAGCTAAACAAATGATGCAATAATAATGTGTTCATCAAAAAAGGTCTGCAAATCAATGCAGACCTTTTTTACTTATGGCGCATCGTCCAGTTTAACCGCTTCCAGAATATCAAAAATCACCGCAGTCACATCCTGACTTAAATCACGGTCATTAAAAATTTCATAGGCCGTGATGGTCACATCAGTGTCACTTGGCAACTGTTTTTGTTCTTCTTCAATCAGATGTTCAATGGGTAAAAGGGTCTGTTTCACTTCCATATGCAGGATTTCGTCATAAGCAACGTTTTCGTCCTCAAGCTCGATTTCCTGCTCATTGAAATAAGGGATTAAAATAGAGTGGAGATAAGGGCTAATATCCTGAATATCTAGGATTTCAATATCACGAGTCTGCTCAATCGTACTGATGTGATCGTTCACCTCAATCAGGATATGATAATAACTCATGTTGATCTCCGCTTAAGACTAAAATGATGCTTTATCGACACAATAACATGAATAAATCAAAAGAATCGACCCATTCTTGTTATCTTGTTCAAAAACATCATTCGGGAAATCCATGATACTTTTGGACTAGGCTTATCGGGACAAACCCAGTAATTCTAGATCGGTATCTGTTAGCTGAAAGTCCTTGGCATCCTGTTCCTTGATACGTGGATACATGAGGGACTTTGGATTGTGGGTGTGTTTAAGCCCCAGTGCATGACCAAATTCATGTGCAAGGGTTAAACGCAGGTCATCAATTGAGGAAAACTCATAAATAGAAATCTGGTTTCCCTCAAACTG
Source organism: Acinetobacter sp. GD03645 (assembly GCF_029845285.1). Lineage (NCBI taxonomy): Bacteria > Pseudomonadati > Pseudomonadota > Gammaproteobacteria > Moraxellales > Moraxellaceae > Acinetobacter > Acinetobacter sp. GD03645. The sequence goes on from NZ_JAOCLL010000022.1 coordinate 54,892, forward strand.
TCCCTTGTGAAGCACTTCAGGCTTAAAGGTCTGGTTAAACTGGGCAACAGACTCAGCCATTTGTTGATGAAGCTTTTTAAGTTTTTCTGTTTGCTGGTTAAATTGCTGTATCTGCTGGTTGTGTTGCACAATATGGCCCTGTAACTGGGCTGCCTGCTGCTCCAGACGGGATTGCTGCTGTTGAAGTCCAGCCACGAACTCAGAACGAGAACCTTGTGCCTTGAATTGTGCCAATGCCTGCTGATATTGCTGAACCTGGCTTTCATAGCCTTTCTTTTGCAATTCAAGCTGTGTTTGCGATTGGGTTAGATTATCTTTTAATGTTTTTAACTGCTGGTTTTCATTCAGCCATTTTTGCTGTTCCTGCTCCAGTTGGTTCAGGTTTTCCGAACGCTTCATGCTGCGAATCTGGCGCTGGTCAAACACCAGGTTGATGGAAAATTTCGCTTCAGGATCATAAACAAAATAATTCTGTCCTGTGTCTTTTTCCCAAATGGCAGCCGCCTGTTTACTCAGCTCAACCATTTGCTGCTGGCTGATATTTAGGCGTGGATCAAGGTCGGCAATACGGTAGCGTAATGGGTTCTCAGAACTATAACGCACTGGTGAGAATTCGGCATGGGGCGAAACCTGGGCACAAGCCGCTGTATGGGCCAACATGGATAAGCATGTAGCCAATAGGAGAGAGAATAGGCGCATAATAAAAAACAAAAAAAGCTTGAAAACGATCGTATTTTAACCAAACTTATACATGAGTCAAACTGATATATTTTTGTACAAATCATCAATTTAGAAAATATTTCTGGAAAATGAATAAAAATACCCATAGGGAAATAGAGCAAAAAAGTTGAATAAATAATCAGATGTTGACTAATAAATAAGCAAAAAATGAGACAGAACAAATGTTTATTTTTTATAGCTGTTTTGTGAATTCTTGTTAATTTATATAAAAATTCACATAAACAAGAGGTGTAAATAATTGTAAAAATATAATATTTTTCACATAATTATTTTTTAAATTTGCGCGAAAAATACACTAATCTGTCATTTTTTGTCAGTAATTGACGGCTGATATTTGGTAAAAATTATGCTTTACAAGCTTGCTTTCACCAACTCCCGATCTGAATCAGTGAGCGAGAATTTCTGGATATTCTGTTTTTGAATGACGGGATACATCAAGGAGCTTGGATCATCGGTATGGGGTAGGCCCAAGGCATGGCCAAACTCATGTGCGAGGGTCATGCGTAGGTCCTCAAGAGAGGAGAATTCATAAACCGTAATCTGTCTGCCATTAAAAAGGCCCTTATGGAATAGGCGAGGCTGGAAGACCTGGTTAAATTGATTTGCCGATGCAACCAACTGCTGATTGTTCTGGTTTAAACGTATAATTTCCTGATTGAGTTGCTGTGTCTTTTGGTTGTGTTGCTGGATTTCACGCTGTAGTGCCGCAGACTGGAGTTCAAGCGCATGCTGTCGCTGATTGAATTGCTCAGCCATATCTTTGGAGGATGAGCGCTGCTGGTTAAAGCGCTGCACTTCCATGTTGTATTGTTGAAACTGGGCAGTAAGCTGGGATTGTTTACTGGCAATCAAAGCCGTGGTTCTTTGCACCTCATCCTTGATCTGCTGCAATTGCTGGTTCTGGTTTTCCCATTGCTTTTGTTGCTGCTTCAGTTGATTCAGGCCTTGAATACGATTTGAGCTATGTTGCTGGCGCTCGTCATATACCAGGTTAATGCTAAACTCAGCTTGAGAGTCATAGATAAAGTGCTGTTGCCCTGTCTCCTGTTCCCAAATCTTTGCGGCTTGCTGGGTGAGTTCCAATAACTGCTGGGTAGTTAAATTAAAGCGTGGATCAACTTCAGCGATACGATAATACAGTGGTTTTTTTACCACCTCATGGCGATGAGAACTTATGCTGTGTAGATCATTTTGGGCATAACTGAACTGGCTGGAGCCCATGCATAAACATGCAGTAACCATCGCAACACTGAGATAACGCATAAGCCAGACTCCTCAAAATATGGCTTATTTTTGAGCAATATTTTAAAAAGGTCAAAATGCTATCTATTTAATAAATAAAACTAAAAAGTGTGATTTTTTTCTAATAAATAAAAAAAATGAATTGGATGGTTTACAGAATTAAAAAAGCAGCAATAGGGTTGTTTTTTTAATCATAACTGGAAAAATATCAAGCGATTAAACTGAGTTGTGGAAAAAATTAAGAAAAATTTTGGCTGAAAAAACAAAAAAACGTTCAATTGTTAACTTTTGTAAGTTATCTTTAAAACAGCATAATTTTTTACTTTTTGGTGAAATATTGCCTATTTGTGACATTTAAAGTCCACCGAAATCTTAAGCTATTTCCACCTTTAACAGAGTCGGACTATGCGGTGATTATCTTGCCAGCAGTAGGTCGCGGTCTGCCTGGGTTAAACGAAAGTGGGCAATATCCTGATCTTTCATGACTGGATGCATCAGTGCATGGGGATCATCAGTATGTTGTAGACCTAGGGCGTGACCCAGTTCATGTGCCAGTGTAAGGCGTAGGTCATCCTCTGATTCAAATTCATAAATCAGGATCTGTTTGCCATTAAACAGGCCTTTATGAAATAAATGAGGCTGAAAACGCTGTTTATATTGCCTAACAGAGGCATTTAATTGCTGGTCAAGCGCATTCAGTTCATCAATTTGCTGGTTGAGTTGACTGATTTTTTGGTTGTATTGACCAATTTCCTGCTGTAGTTGCTCAACATTTTGCTGTAGATGCTGTTGCCGTTGCTGGAAATATTCAGCATTGGCAGAGGAGGAGGGACTACGTTGGGCAATCTGTCGCTCCTGATTGTAGTATTGAATCTGTTGGTCCAGTTGTAGCTGTTTTTGTTCCAATATCTGTTTATTTTGCAGGACTTCCTGTTCGATCTGGTCAAGCTGCTTCTTTTTATTTAGCCATTGCTGTTGATTGGTTTCGAGTCGGCTTAAATGTTCCCGACGTTGCTCACTTTCATACTGCCGTTCATCATAGATTAAATGAATCGTGAGCTGTGCATTCGGGTCATAAACAAAATAATCCTTTCCAGTGCCATCTTTCCAGACTTGTGTGGCTTGCTGGCTAATCGCCCTGACCTGTTCAACACTGAGTTTAAAACGTGGGTCAACTTCGGCAATACGATAGCGTAGCCGATGATCCAGTGGATGAAGTAGACGGGTTGATAATGAATTAAACTTGAGTTGAGGATGTTGGCGGGTTTGATAACCCGACCACAATAGAAAAAATGCTAACCCCAACATTAAAAAAACACGAGTCATTCTATTTTATGTTCTTCTGGTTAATATGATGCAAAACAGTCCAGGACATCTCTGTCTAAACGCTCAGTCGGTCAACTATAACAAAATTGGAAGAACACTGAAAAATATATAATCATTCTTCTGATTCTGTTTTAATGAATTGATAAAAAATGGATGAATATAAAAAGACCAAGGAATGAAGATGCTGAAATATTTACTTAAAGCTCCCGAGGCGGGATGGGCTGCTGCATCGCCAGCTCGGGCAACAGTTGAAAATTTAAAAATCAGGTATTTGGGGACAGCGGGATTTATCCTGTCTGACCAGCATCGTACAGTGGTACTCGATCCCTTTATTAGCCGTCCAAGCCTGTGGCAGACCTTTACCCAACCTTTATTGAGTGATCCAGCATTGGTGAGGCAGTATATTCCACAGGCGGATGAGGTGCTGATTGGCCATGCGCATTATGATCATATTCTGGATGCGCCAGAGGTGTGTAAACAAACGGGTGCGCGCTTAATTGGTTCACAGGCCAGCTTAATGTATGGACGTTCAGCAGGTCTTTCTGAACAGCAGATGCTTGAAACAAAGGGGCGGGAAACCATTGACTGTGGAAAATGGCAAGTTGTGGGTTTGCCATCCATACACGGTAAGGCACTGTTTGGCCGTGTGCCATTACCAGGCGATATGACCACTCCACCCCCTTATCCTCCCAAGTTTCATCATCTGCGGCATGGTCAGGTCTTCAACTGGTGGATTCATACGGGCAAGCTCAGTGTGGTGCATATTGATTCAGCCGACTTTATTGAGCAGGAATTACAGGGGCGAGAGGCTGATATTGTGTGTCTATGTGCGATTGGACGTAAATATCGCCCCAACTATGTTAAGGATGTAGTGCGGCTACTCAAGCCAAAATATATTATTCCGTGTCACTGGGATACCATGGTGACACCGATTGATAAAACGCCAGAATTATTACCTGGTGTAAATATTCCCGAATTTATTGAAGAAATTAAGGCCTGTGGCGTGATCCCCTTGTTTATGCCGATTTTGGGTGAGTTGTATTTTGATCAAAATAGATAAAATAGAAAGCATAAAAAAACCGCGCTTTCGCGCGGTCTTTTGTTAAAGTGACAAATTATTTTTTGTCATCTTTCACTTCTGTGAACTCAGCATCTACAACGCCATCGTCCGCTTTTTGCTGTTGACCCGCATCACCACCTTGGAATGCATTTGGATCAAATCCTTCTGCGCCACCAGCACCCTGTGCCTGTTCGTAGGCACGTTGCGTGATTGGCATCAAGATATCCTGTAATGCTTCGGTTTTCGCCTTGATCACATCAACATCATTTTCCTTGGTTGCTGCTTCAAGCTCAGAAACCGCAGCTGCAACCGCAGTTTTTTCATCTTCAGTGACTTTGTCACCAAGATCTTTCACGGCTTTATTCGAGCTTGCCACCAAAGCATCTGCTTCGTTACGTGCTTTAGCCAATTCTTCAAACTTACGGTCTTCTTCAGCATTCGCTTCAGCATCCTTGATCATTGCCTCGATTTCAGCATCAGACAAGCCTGAGTTTGCCTTGATCTGGATCGATTGCTCTTTACCCGTACTCTTGTCTTTCGCAGACACTTTCAGGATACCATCAGCATTGATGTCGAATGACACTTCAATTTGTGGCACACCACGTGGAGCTGGTGGAATGTCGCCCAACTGGAAGTTACCCAACAATTTGTTTTGTTGAGCCATTTTACGTTCACCTTGGTACACTGAAATGTCTACCGCAGGCTGGTTATCGGCCGCTGTTGAGAACACTTGTGATTTCTTCGCAGGAATCGTGGTGTTCTTCTCAATGATTGGTGTTAATACGCCGCCCATTGTCTCGATACCTAAAGTCAGCGGTGTTACGTCAAGTAAAAGTACGTCATTCTTGTCACCAGACAATACCGCACCTTGAATCGCCGCACCAATCGCAACCGCTTCATCAGGGTTCACGTCTTTACGTGGCTCTTTACCGAAGAATTCCTGTACTTTTTGCTGTACCATCGGCATACGAGACTGACCACCAACCAGAATCACGTCAGAGATTTCAGAAGTCGAAAGACCTGCATCTTTAAGCGCGATACGGCAAGGCTCAATGGTACGGGCAACCAGGTCAGCAACCAGACCTTCAAGTTTTGCACGTGTTACGTTGATCACCAAGTGTTTAGGACCAGTCGCATCAGCCGTGATATACGGAAGGTTGATTTCAGTTGCGTTAGAAGAAGAAAGCTCGATTTTTGCTTTCTCAGCCGCTTCTTTCAAACGTTGTAACGCAAGTGGATCATTTTTCAGGTTTACACTTTGTTCTTTCTTGAACTCTTCAACCAAGAATTCAATCAAGGCGTTATCAAAGTCTTCACCACCAAGGAATGTATCACCGTTAGTCGATAACACTTCGATTTGCTGGTCGCCATCAAGGTCTGCGATTTCAATGATTGATACGTCGAATGTACCACCACCCAAGTCATAAACCGCGATTTTACGGTCGCCTTCTTTTTTGTCCATACCGAACGCAAGTGCCGCAGCCGTTGGTTCGTTGATGATACGTTTAACATCAAGACCCGCAATCTTACCTGCATCTTTGGTCGCCTGACGCTGAGCATCGTTAAAGTAGGCAGGAACAGTGATCACTGCTTCAGTAACAGTTTCGCCCAAGTAGTCTTCCGCTGTTTTCTTCATCTTTTTCAAGATTTCAGCAGAGATCTGTTGAGGTGCCAATTTCTTGTCGTTGACTTCAACCCAGGCATCGCCATTGTCAGCCTTGATGATTTTATAAGGTACAAGACCAATGTCTTTTTGTACCGCCTGATCTTCATAACGACGACCGATTAAACGCTTGATTGCGAATAATGTGTTTTTCGGGTTGGTTACAGCCTGACGCTTCGCACTTTGACCCACCAGGATTTCGCCATCTTTATACGCAATGATCGATGGGGTTGTACGTGCGCCTTCCGCATTTTCAATTACTTTTACTTTATCGCCTTCAAGTACAGCAACACATGAGTTGGTAGTACCTAAGTCAATACCAATAATTTTCGCCATTTGGTGTGTTCCTCTAAAATTTTGTTGCAATGTTTTGCTTGTTATTCGATATGAGAGTCAAACGGTTTTTTTCAAGCATTTTTATGAAAAAAAATCAAAAAACTCTCAAATTTCTGCATTTTTGAGCAAAAAACGCTTGCTCACGCGCATTATTGACCCACCATCACCATCGCAGGACGAAGTAAACGTCCATTCAGGGTATAGCCTTTCTGCAACACCGTACCAATCTCATTGGCCTTGGCATTTGGATCAATACCTACCGCCTGGTGTAAGTCGGCATTGAAGCCATTTTGGGTACTCGCCTCAACCACGCCAAATTTTTCCAGTGTGGTCAAAAGGGATTTCAGGGTCAGTTTCACGCCTTCGAGTACAGGTGTCTGTTCTTCACCAGCCGCCTGAATCGCACGTTCAAGGTTGTCGACAGAATCCAATAACTCTTTTGCAAACTTTTCCAGCACCGTATCTTTGTGCTTTTCCGATTCACGCTGGATACGCTCCACACTTTTTTGTGCTTCATATACAGCATTTGCGGTACGCACCTTTTCAAGTTTTAGGCTTTCTTCAAGCTTGCTAATCTGAGCCTGTAAATCTTCAACGCTAAGCTCGTTTGCCTGCTCTACACTTTCAGCTTGAGTTTGTTCAGTTTGTTGCTCATTTTGAATGTCTTGAGCTTGCTCATTGTGCTCATTAGCCATTGATGATCTCCGTTTAAAAAAGTTCTCAAACATGTACAGTCCTTTTGGCATAAGTGCTCATCGGGTTAAACCTGAACTGCCACATATTGGTCATTCATAGATACGGATGAGGTATGGGCAACACGACAAAATTCAAGCGTTCAGGTTCATTTAAATCTTTTAATTATGCTGATTTAAGTAAAAATTCAGGTTTTCAATCACGAAAGCGATGAATTCCTGGGTTATTTTCGGTAAATGTTGCCTTGAAGCATACACTAAAGACAATGTCAGGTCGGGTGCAGAAAAACCTGTAAACACCTGTTGCAAACGATGTTGTGCAATATCCTCTCGCACCAGCAGGGTGGGCAGCATGGCAACGCCCTGCGCTTTGAGGCACATCTGATAAAGCGCAATCACATCATTGCTTTTGAACGTAACATTTAATGGATAGTTTTGCGGTTGCTGATCTGTATCAAACAGGGTCCAGTAGTGGTTATGGGTATGATGGGCAATGCAGTCATGCTGAATCAGCTGGCTTGGATGCAAAAGGGGAGTGTGGTCCTGCAAGTAATGGGGATGGGCACAGAAAGTGGATTGGATCTGGCAGACAGGGCGTGCAATCAGTCCATCCGCGACTTTCTGGGTAATCCGTAGCGCAAGATCAACCTGCGCATCCATCAGATCAACAGTATTTTCCGTTAAATACACATCAAAATGTATGTGAGGATAAAGCTTTTTAAATTGCGTGATACATTCATTCACGCCCAACTGGAACAGAAACAGGCCACAGGTAAAGCGAATTGTACCTGTGTGTTGTTCGGGGGCGGCCAGACTTTCTAAAAGCTGTTGTTGCTGTAAGATATTTTCACAATAGACCAAGGCTTTTTCACCCGCAGGGGTGAGTGAAACTTTACGGGTGTTGCGCTGAAAAAGGCGTGTTGAAAAGGTCTGTTCAAGGTGTTCGAGATAGCGGGACACCATCGCTTTAGAATAATCCAAATGTTCTGCGGCTTTACTCAGATTGCCTTGATGTGCAATACAGACAAAGACCTGAATGGCTTTTAAGGTATCCATGTTTATTATGATTGTTGCAAGATATGCAACATTTTATCTTAATCCAGGGTGTTTATTCAGCAATAATTGCAATTTAAAGTGTTTCCTATCAGATAGGAGACAAACAAATGAATACTAAGCCTTATGCACTTACTTTTATAGCATTATCAACATTCGCGGCATCTTCAACGTCATTCGCACAAGAGTTAAAAATCCAGAATTTTTTAGCCAAGCCTGAACATTTTGGGGTGACCTCCACCTTGATTGAGGGTGATAAGGAAGTCTTATTGGTCAATGCACAATTTTCTAAATCAGAAGCCTTGCGTATTGCCGCCGATATTCTGGATAGTGGTAAAACCCTAAAAACCATCTTTGTCAGCTATGGCGATCCTGACTTTTATTTTGGTCTGGATGTATTCAAGCAATATTTTCCCAATGTGCAAATTATCGCAACCCCTGAAACAGTGAAACATATTCAGGATACACAGGCCCTAAAAGTACAGTATTGGGGGCCAAAAATGGGTGCCAATGCACCAAGTAAAATTATTGTTCCCCAGGTTTATACGGCAAAAATCTTAAAATTTGAAAATGAAAACATTGAAATTAAGGGCAAAAAAGAACTGACCTATTTATGGATTCCAAGTGCCAAAGCTGTAGTGGGAGGAATTCCTGTTTCATCAGGCATTCACCTGTGGACCGCAGATACCCCAACTGCCAAAGATCGTGCTGAGGTGGTGCAGACATTGGAAAGTATTAAATCTTTAAATCCTAAAGTTGTGGTACCAGCGCATATGAAAGCAGGTGCAGCCGAGGGTTTAGATGCAGTTAATTTTTCAATTGACTATTTAAAGCAATATGAAAAAGCTGTAAAAGAGACAAAAAATTCGGCTGCACTCATCCAGATGATGCAGAAACAATATCCAGCTTTGGCTGAATCCAGCAGTCTGGAACTGGGTGCCAAAGTGGTAAAAGGGGAAATGCAGTGGCCTTAAAACGTCATTAAAAAAATTGATAACCGTGATGTCTCATCACGGTTTTTTATTGCGCCATATAAAGGAAATTTGCCTGTATGACTTACATTGTAAGCATGTAGGGGAGTTATACGGTGTTTATATAAATTATAAAAAATGAAGATAAACAGGTTTCTGCCCATGAAAATAGCATGTATATCAATAAAACTTTTGAATAGATAAAGTCTTAGCGATTTTATAAATGATAAAAAATACGTGAATGCTAAATCGAACTGATTTAATAAAAATTGCAAAATCATGCTGCATCCATAACAAACTGCAACTAATCCCCATCACGCCAGCGGAAAAAATTGTGAATGATAGGCAACGCAAAGACGACTTTGCTTTTTGTCATAATGAAAGGAAATACACAATGAAAAAGTTAGCATTGATCTCAATGGTTGTCGCTGGTGTTGCGTTGACGGCTGTGGGATGCTCAACCCAAGGTGGTCTGGATGCTTCTGGTTCGGCCCAGACAAGTGCAAGCCCAGCAGGTGTGCAGGGTGGTGTAGGTGTACAGGCGGGAACATCGGTTGATGTTCAGCCAGGTAGCGCATCTGCCGATGTTTCTGGTTCTGTTTCAGGCTCAGCAGGTGCGGATGCATCAGCACAGTAATCTCAAATTTGCACTCCCTGCGATAGATTGTCATGTCGATGCCAACACACCAATCTACACATATACTGCTATATATGTTGCGTGAAGTGCCGAGATTAAACTGAAGCATAAAAACTAGAATCATTTGATGGGTTCTAGTTTTTTGTTTGGTGCATCATTTGCCAAACTGACATAAAAAATAACGGTAACGGACTTATACATTAATAGGCAAAACCGCAATGATGTTGCCCTACAGACAAAAAAGTTTGTATTCGATGTTATTGAGGGAAAATATATGAAGCAATTTGCTTTGATTTCGATGCTGGCGATTGCCACAAGTGCAATGATGGGCTGTGTCTCTGTGGAGGCAACAGGCTCGACCAAAGTGGGCATAGGTTCACATGGTGTGCAGACAGGTGCGGGCGTTAAAGCCAATGTTCAACCTGGGCAAGTCGGCATCAATATTTCGGGTTCAGCCTCAGCTGGACGCTAAATAACGTTGGACTCAAAAGCAGGATGCTGTTTTTGAGTCTTGGCAATAAAAAACAGGTAAATCACTTTTATTGACATAAAAAGCAAGTATAGATAAGCAAAATGGTTAATGACTTTTTCAGATATGACCTTTAGGTTACAAGATATTTTTTAAATGCTTGATCTTGATCTATGACTTTATTCAGGCATATAGTCAGAGAGGACAAGAACGATGGATAGAGCGAAAAAGGGGAAAAACGTGTCAGCATTACCTCAGAAAATTCAAACACTTTTAGATAAAGGACAAGGTCCTGCTGCACGAGCACTTGATAAGCTGCCCAAGATTGTACAAGAGTCGATAGCCAAGATTTTAGGCTACCCTTACCAATATCCAGACCTGGACGCATTTACCAAATGCATTATGGCGGTTCAGATTAAGCAGGGACATATTGGCTTTATTGGTGATGATCCAATTGAATCAAGACGACAATTCGATGCGCAAATGCTTGCGATCCTGAATAAGCCAACCTCTATTGAATCTGTTGAAGATATTCGCCTGCCTTTGCAAAGCGGAACGGTATTTGCGAGACACTACCATCCCGCACCCAATAAAAAACTCCCGATGATTGTCTATTATCATGGAGGTGGGTTTGTGGTGGGTGGCTTGGATACCCATGATGAAGCATGCCGCCTCATTGCCAAGTATGCAAAAGTACAGGTGCTCAGTATTGACTATCCACTTGCTCCTGAGGCATCACCACAACAATTGATTCAATCCTGTGAGGATGCCTTGGCGTGGGTTTACCAGAACCGCCGTCAACTTAAAATTTATAAAAACCGTATTGCTGTGGCGGGTGACAGCGCAGGGGGTAATATCAGTACCGTGGTTGCACAACATGCTGCTGGAAAATCCTATGCACCACAGGCGCAATTACTCATTTATCCTACGGTTGACTTCAAAAGTCGTCACCCATCTTTCTATGCCTATGGTCAGGGCCTGGTCCTTACCAGTAAGGATGTCGATTACGTGACCGAATACTACGCAACCCAGCACAATGTTGCCTTGGATAATCCGTTGATTTCTCCAACTTACGGCAATCTTAAAAAACTGGCGCCTGCCTATGTCCTTACTGCTGGACATGACTTGCTGCATGATGAAGGTGAGATTTATAGCCACAAACTCAGACAGAATGGCGTCAAGGTCCAGTATGTGGACTACCCAGACCAGAGTCATGGCTTTATCAATATCACGCCAGTTTCCAGCAAGGCGAAACGTCACACCATCGAGATTGCGAAAAACTTCAGGAAGTTTTGGGATAAGCATAGTTAATTCATGTGTGAACCCATGTTCCACGTGGAACATGGGTATTTTATTGTAGACAACAAATAAAAATAGCAAAAATGGATTTGCAAAACATAAGATGATGGGCTACAACAAATCTATTTTACAGGTCGAGAAAAGCAATTATGAAAAAGCTGTTCATTGCAACAAGTCTAATTCTGGCAAGTGGTTCTTTATTTGCAAATACGCTGGTCGATATGAAAACCAGTATGGGGACGATTGAAATAGAACTATATGATGATCAGGCGCCTATATCAGCAAAGAACTTTGAAAATTATGTGAAGAGTAATTTCTATTCAGGAACGATTTTCCATCGCGTTATCCCAGGCTTTATGATTCAGGGTGGGGGCATGGATGTAAACATGATTGAGAAAACCACAAAAGCACCTATTGTAAATGAAGCGAGTAATGGTCTGAAAAATAACCGTGGTACTTTGGCAATGGCACGTACCAGTGATCCCAATTCTGCAACAAGCCAGTTCTTTATTAATGTCGCTGACAATAACTTCCTGAACCGTTCAGCAATGGACGCAGGTTATGCGGTATTTGGTAAAGTCACCAAGGGAATGGACATTGTCGATAAAATTGTAAAAGTACCTACTGGAAACTATGGAATGCACCAGAATGTACCAAAACAACCAATTAAAATTATCAGTGTTCAGATAAAGAACAAAAAGTAAAAAGCAAAGCAGAAATATAAATAAAATATTTCTGCTTTATTTTCATATAAATGCAATAAAATAACGGTAAATATAAACGTTTTGATGAGTAAAAAAACAACACTCAATAAAACAGTGCTTTGAAAACACTTGCGCACCAAAAAAAATCTCCTATAATGCACACATCCCAACGCAATGAAGCAAAAGAACTTAGCTTTAACGGTTAAGTTGCTAGAATTCATTGCGTTTACTTATCGCTGACGAAGCGGTGAGAAGATCATTAAGAGAATAGAAGAACAACTTGTGTGGATTTTTG
>NZ_JAOCLL010000023.1:0-58039 GCF_029845285.1 Acinetobacter sp. GD03645
CTTATCACCGTAAAAATATGCAGGCAGTTCAATTATCAGAAGAAGATGAATATCATCTCAAACAACGCAACAAGATTGAAACTTTATTCAGCTTGCTTAAGGGAACATACCATTTAGTAACGACTAAAGCCCGAAGTGTTGCAGGCTATTTAGCAGGTATCTATGCTTCTTTATGTGCTTATCAACTCTGTCATCAAAATAAGCCAACGATTCAGGTTTATGAATCGAGGGCTTAAACAGGATTGGGGTTATCTAACAATTCATCAAATATTTTCAAATCTCTTTTACAAAATTGGCTTTTAAAATCAAACTTTAAAAGATCAAACCCCTCTATTTCCAACTCAATAATAGCCTTTTGATTATCTCTACTCATTAGATTTATTAGAGCAATAGCATCTTTTAATTTTTTTAGTTCAAACCGTCTATTGTCACCTAAAGTAAAACTATAATTGGCTTTACTCACATATGGCTCAAAGGTCATATCAAAGAAATCACAAACAAGTCTAAACTTTGCAAATTTCCTAAATTCCTTAAAGCTAAAAGGCGAATTATAAAAATCTATATCAAAAACTAAACCACTTGATAAATGGTCTTCTTTAAATCTGATTTTTCCCTTTTTAGGGGATAACCTCCCCAAACTTAGTTTTGCATTAGGTATTTCAAAATTAGACTTTTTAGATGGGATACCAAATCGCTTTTCAATATTAGTTAAATTTTGGACATCTAAATCTTCTTCCAATCCTAATGAAACATCAATAATCTTCCTGATACCATCTTCACCACCAATAGAGAATTGGACTGTTCCATATCCATCTTCAAAACCACACTCTTTTAAGTACTTATTTTTATTAACTATGTAATCAGAATAGTTTTCACCAATATATTTCAACAAAGTTTTTTTAAGATTTTCACCATCTAATTTTTCAAGCCTGTGCTTCTCGCTATAATCAAGAGTAATTGTTCTTTTATTTAAATCTTTTTTATTTTCACTTTGTTCTATTTGATGGACTCTTTTAAGAATTTTATAAACCAATTCATTATCTATATGTAAAACAAATGCATTCTGTGCTTCATTTTTACCATCAAATTCTAGAAAAATGTAAAACGCTGGCATTTGTAAAGTTGCCATCCGTCTAAGATTTGAAACAGTAACAGGGAGTTTTCTATCTTGCTTATCCGTTGCTTTAACTTGGACTTTACATTCAAAAGCTGATTTATGTAATTCATGAGTAGTTATATTGGGAGATATTGGGAATTCTACATAGTAATCCCATCCAGTTTTATCAATTGCTGAACCATTCGCAATTAAACCAACTTGAGCACACCACATTGCAAAAGTGCTTTCACCTAACTGCCCTAAATAATCTCGCATATATACTCAAAAAATAAAACCCCACTCTAAAGTAGGGCTTTTATTAAAGATAATCAACAAAATTAGTACATTATCAAGCCACTTGACCTTCTAAAAAGTCTTGCGCAAAACGCTGCAATACACCGCCAGCTTCATATACAGAAACTTCTTCTTCTGTATCTAAACGACATGTTACAGGCACTTCAAGAATTTCTTCTTTACCATCCGCTGTGGCGCGTTCAATTACTAAAGTTAAAGTCGAACGAGGTGAGATATTACCAATCACGCTATAAAGCTCGGTACCATCTAACTTCAACGTCTTACGATTCACACCTGGTTTAAACTCAAGCGGTAACACGCCCATACCCACCAAGTTAGTACGGTGAATACGCTCAAAACCTTCAGCCACAATCGCTTCAACGCCTGCAAGACGAACACCTTTGGCAGCCCAGTCACGACTTGAACCCTGACCATAATCCGCACCCGCCACAATGATCAACGGTTGCTTACGGTTCATATAGGTTTCAATCGCTTCCCACATGCGCATCACTTCGCCTTCTGGCTCTACACGCGCTTTTGAACCTTGTTTAATAGTGCCGTCTGAACGAACCACCATTTCATTAAACAATTTCGGGTTGGCAAATGTTGCACGTTGTGCAGTCAAATGATCGCCACGGTGCGTTGCATATGAGTTGAAGTCTTCTTCAGGTACACCCATTTTGTGTAGATATTCACCCGCAGCCGAATCCATCATAATCGCATTGGATGGTGACAAATGGTCAGTGGTGATGTTATCACCCAAGATTGCAAGCGGACGCATGTTCGACAAAGTACGCGGTGCAGCCAACGCCCCTTCCCAATACGGCGGACGGCGGATATAGGTACTCATTGGTCGCCAATCGTACAATGGGCTTTCCGCTTCTTCGGTCACACCCAAGTCAAACATTGGAATATAGACTTTACGGAATTGTTCAGGCTTAACCGCTTCTTTTACCAGCGCATCAATTTCGGCATCAGACGGCCAGATGTCTTTCAGGTAAATCGGGTTACCGTCTTTGTCTGTACCCAGTGCATCTTTTTCGATGTCAAAACGAATGGTTCCTGCAATCGCATAGGCCACAACGAGTGGCGGAGATGCCAAGAATGCCTGTTTTGCATATGGATGGATACGACCATCGAAGTTACGGTTACCTGAAAGTACCGCAGTGGCATACAAGTCACGATCAATGATTTCTTGTTGAATCACTGGGTCTAGCGCACCCGACATACCGTTACAGGTGGTACATGCATACGCCACGATACCAAAGCCAAGTTGCTCAAGGTCTTTGAGTACGCCTGCTTCTTCAAGATACAATGCAGCCGCTTTAGAACCAGGTGCAAAAGACGATTTCACCCAAGGTTTACGCACTAAACCAAGTTCATTGGCTTTACGTGCCAATAAACCTGCCGCAACGGTATTACGTGGGTTTGAGGTATTGGTACAAGACGTAATCGCCGCGATAATGATCGCACCATCAGGCATTAAGCCTTCTGCTTCTTGTGCTTTAGCCGCTTCTAAATTTCCTGCAATACCTTTTGCCGCCAAATCAGCCGTAGATACACGTGCATGTGGGTTTGATGGGCCAGCAATATTACGGGTTACAGTTGAAAGATCGAAACGTAGTACACGTGGGTACTCAGCCTTGATCATATCAGATGCCCAAAGACCGATTTCTTTCGCGTATTGCTCAACCAATGCCACTTGTGCATCTTCACGACCTGTGAGGCGTAAATAGTCAATGGTGTTCTGGTCGATATAGAACATGGCTGCGGTTGCGCCATATTCAGGGGTCATATTGGAGATGGTTGCACGGTCACCAATTGACATGGTGTCTGCACCTTCACCGAAGAACTCAAGGTATGCGCCAACTACACGCTCTTTACGCAAAAATTCGGTTAAGGCTAACACGATGTCGGTTGCAGTAATCCCTGCTTGACGCTGACCCACTAGCTCAACACCAATGATGTCTGGAAGACGCATCCACGATGCGCGACCAAGCATTACGTTTTCAGCTTCTAAACCACCTACACCCACAGAAATCACGCCAAGCGCATCGGTATGGGGGGTATGTGAATCTGTACCAACACAGGTATCAGGGAACGCCAAGCCATCACGGTTTTGAATCACTGGAGACATTTTCTCCAAGTTGATTTGGTGCATGATGCCGTTGCCCGCAGGAATCACATCAACATTCTTAAAAGCGGTCTTGGTCCATTCAATGAAATGGAAACGGTCTTCGTTACGACGGTCTTCCACTGCACGGTTTTTCTCAAACGCGTCAGGATCAAAACCGCCATATTCCACTGCCAATGAGTGGTCTACGATCAACTGTGTTGGAACCACTGGGTTGACTTTAGATGGATCACCGCCTTTATCGGCAATCGCATCACGTAGGCCAGCAAGGTCAACCAATGCGGTTTGACCCAAGATGTCGTGACACACCACACGTGCAGGATACCAAGGAAAATCCATGTCCTGACGGCGTTCGATCAGTTGTTTTAAATAATCAGTTAAGTTTTCTGCATCAGCTTTACGCACAAGCTGCTCAGCTAACACTTTAGAGGTGTATGGCAAAGTTGCATATGCGCCTGGCTGAATATCTTCAACAGCTTGACGCACGTCATAGTATTCGAGCTGGGTATTGCCATTATAATTTGGCAGCGGTTTACGGTATTGATTTGTCATTAACCACGCTCCGCCAATGGTTTAAATTCCAGGTTTTCAGGACCTGTGTAGTTTGCACTTGGACGAATGATCTTGCCATCCTGACGTTGTTCAATCACGTGCGCAGACCAACCCGCAGTACGTGCAATCACGAATAATGGTGTAAACATTGCAGTTGGAACACCCATCAAGTGATAGCTTACAGCACTAAACCAATCGAGGTTCGGAAACATATTCTTCACTTCTTTCATCACTGCTTCTAAACGCTCAGCGATCAAGTACATCTTGGTATTTTCTTGTGCATTGGCAAGATCACGCGCTACTTTCTTGATCACTTCATTACGTGGATCAGAGATGGTGTAAACAGGGTGACCAAAACCGATAATCACTTCTTTCTTCTCTACACGGCTACGAATGTCTGCTTCTGCTTCGTCAGCATTGTCATAACGTTGTTGAATCACAAACGCCACTTCGTTTGCGCCACCATGCTTTGGACCACGCAGTGCACCGATACCGCCAGTGATGGCTGAGTACATATCTGAACCTGTACCTGCAACAACACGTGAAGTAAATGTCGATGCGTTGAACTCATGCTCAGCATACAGAATCAAAGACGTATGCATTGCTTGAATCCATTCTTCAGATGGCGCTTCGCCATGAAGTAAATGGAGGAAATGCGCAGCAATTGAATCATCATTGGTTTCAACTTCGATACGACGACCATTGTTGCTAAAGTGGTACCAATACAACAACATTGAGCCTAAGCTTGCCATCAACTTATCAGCAATATCTTTTGCACCTGCCTCATTATGGTCTTCATGTTCAGGCGTTAAACAACCGAGAACTGAAACACCAGTACGCATCACATCCATTGGATGTGCAGATGGTGGAAGTTGTTCTAATGCAGTTTTCAATGCTGCTGGTAAACCACGAAGCGCTTTAAGTTTAGCTTTATAGGCTTTGAGTTCTGCTTTGTTTGGCAGTTTGCCATGTACCAGCAAGTGTGCAACTTCTTCAAATTCGCTGCCGACTGCAAGGTCAAGAATGTCATAACCACGGTAGTGCAAGTCATTACCGCTACGACCCACTGTACATAGCGCAGTGTTCCCTGCAACTTGACCGCTGAGTGCAACTGATTTCTTTGGCTTAAAGCCTACTGGGGTTTCATTAGAGCTCATAAGATTGTCCTTTTCTATCTATTAAGTTGGGTTATTTATTTTTTTCAAACGATGCGTCAAGATACTGTTCAAACGCATGGTAATTAATGCGCTCATACAACTCCTGACGGGTTTGCATGGTGTCAACAACGTTCTTTTGTGTGCCTTCCTGACGTAAAGTCACATATACATTTTCAGCCGCCTTATTCATAGCACGGAATGCTGAAAGTGGGTACAACGCAATGCTCACATCCGCAGAAGCCAGTTCTTCAGTGGTAAATAATGGCGTAGAACCAAATTCTGTGATGTTTGCTAAAACTGGAACTTTGGTCAGGTCAGCAAATTGCTTATACATTGCCAATTCAGTGATAGCTTCAGGGAACAGCATATCTGCACCCGCTTCAATGTATGCACCCGCACGGTCAATGGCAGCCTGTAAACCCTCAACCGCAAGTGCATCGGTACGCGCCATGATCACAAAGTTTTCATCGGTACGCGCATCGACTGCCGCTTTAATACGATCGACCATTTCTTGTTGTGTTACGATGGCTTTATTCGGACGATGACCACAACGCTTTGCACCAACCTGATCTTCGATGTGCATCGCAGCAGCACCAAACTTAATCATCGACTTGGTGGTACGTGCAATATTGAATGCTGACGCACCAAAACCTGTATCCACATCAACTAATAATGGTAAGTCACAGACATCGGTAATACGGCGCACATCAGTCAACACATCATCAAGGTTACTAATACCCAAATCAGGTAAACCTAACGAACCTGCGGCAACCCCACCACCTGACAAATAAATGGCTTTATAGCCTGCACGTTTTGCCAATAAGGCATGGTTGGCATTGATCGCCCCCACCACCTGTAATGGTTTTTCATTTGCGACCGCGTCGCGGAATAGCTGACCAGCAGATTTAGCCATGTTGATATTCTCCTTGAGTTTGCAGCAATGTTTGCTCAACAATTTTGTAGGATGCATTGATGTGACGATGCATCAGCATTTCGGCAAGCTCACCGTCACCATCAGCAATCGCATCTAAAATGCGGATATGTTCGTCCCAAGCCTTGCTTGGTCGATCTGGAGTATTTGAAAACTGGATTCGATACATACGGATGAGGTGATACAACTCATCACATAACATTTTTTCTAGGGTTTTATTGCCACTGCTTTTAATAATGCAGTAATGAAAATCGTCTTGACCTTCTTGTAGGTAATAACCCTTACCTGCTTTAAAATTTTCATCTTCGGCATGCATCCGCAACACGTCACGCAAGGCCAGAATTTGTTTTTTATCAATATGATGTGCCGCCAATTTACAGGCCAGACCCTCTAATGAAGCCCGAATCTGATACAACTCTTTAAACTGTTGTAATGAAAGCGAAACCACCCTAGCACCGACATGGGCAGTACGTTCAACCAGCTTCTGCCCTTCCAGACGATGAATCGCTTCCCGTAGTGGACCGCGACTAATACCATAAATCCGTGCCAACTCAGGTTCTGAAATCTTGCTACCTGCGGGAATTTGCCCCAATACAATCGCAGACTGAATTTGCTTAAATACGTGTTCCGTCAGTGTTCTTCCCTGACTTGCGCTGATGGCCTGTGGAACAAGGGTATCTTGCATATTGTCGACAATCTCTACCATTTTGATGATTTTATAACGATATAAAACAAAAATTGCAATAGAATTGTCGACAATAAACAAGACTAATCTGGTCAACCATATTCCCTTGAGGCACCATGAAAGCTAATTAAAACCAAATAGAAATTCACATTAAAACAATATAAAACAAATATTTATAATAATAAGTTTACTGTTTTCCATTTTAACTTATCTCTCTTTTTCATTATTTAGGCTTTCTATCTTACGACGATGGTATGACAGCCTGATTGTAAAAAATCCTTATCATGAGTCCATTCTCCACAAAATTTGTAAGTAAATACTGCACTAGAAATGCAAATAACAGCGTGCTTCATATTGGCTTTATTGGTACATTATTGGGCATCTGGAGCAACGCTCCTCAAGACACATCCATGCCCCTTGTTGAATAAAAGGACATTGTTAATGTTTCAACATATCCCACCTTATGCAGGCGATCCAATCCTCTCATTAATGGAACAGTTCAATGCTGATCCACGCACTGAAAAGGTTAATTTAAGTATTGGTTTGTACTACAACGAAGATAGTATCGTTCCACAACTTGATACCATTATCGAAGCACAGAAACGTATTGCGCCAAAAAATGATAAAACCAAGCTTTATCTTCCAATGGAGGGTTTCAAACCTTACCGTGAGGCGATTCAGGCGTTGTTGTTTGGTGCAAATAGTCCAGCAGTTCAGCAGGATCGTGCTGTAACAATTCAGACATTGGGTGGTTCAGGTGCATTAAAGGTCGGTGCTGACTTCTTAAAAACCTATTTTCCAAATTCAGAAGTTTGGGTCAGTCAGCCAACTTGGGATAACCACGTTGCTATTTTCAATGGTGCGGGAATCAAGAGCAATTTCTATCCGTACTTTGATGCTGAAACACGTGGTGTTGATTTTGATGGTATGTTGTCGACACTGAAAACATTGCCTGAGCAAAGCATTGTGTTATTGCACCCTTGCTGCCATAACCCAACAGGTGCAGATCTCAATCCAGCCCAA
Organism: Acinetobacter sp. GD03645; assembly: GCF_029845285.1. Lineage (NCBI taxonomy): Bacteria > Pseudomonadati > Pseudomonadota > Gammaproteobacteria > Moraxellales > Moraxellaceae > Acinetobacter > Acinetobacter sp. GD03645. The sequence continues at coordinate 7,873 of NZ_JAOCLL010000023.1, forward strand.
TGGGATCAGGTCATCGCGGTATTAAAAGAACGCAACTTAATTCCATTCCTCGACATTGCCTACCAAGGTTTTGGTGATGGTATGGAGCAAGATGCCTATGCAATCCGTGCTTTAGACCAGGCAGGCTTAAACTTTATTGTCAGCAACTCATTCTCAAAAATCTTCTCACTTTACGGTGAGCGTGTAGGCGGCTTAACCTTTGTGTGTGACAATGCTGAAGCAGCACAGTGCACGTTCGGTCAGTTAAAGGCAACTGTACGCCGCAACTATTCTAGCCCACCAACCACTGGTGCATGGTTGGTTGATCAAGTCTTAAATGACACCGATTTAAACCAACAATGGCAAGGCGAAGTCAAAGAGATGCGTGAACGTATTATTAAAATGCGTAGTATCCTCAAAGATGAGTTGACTAAAGCATTACCAGATCGCGACTTTAGCTACCTTGTCAATCAAAAAGGTATGTTCAGCTACACAGGTTTGACTGGTGAGCAAGTGGATACATTACGTGAAGACTATGCGATTTACTTGGTACGCAGTGGTCGTATCTGTGTTGCGGGTTTAAACATGAATAATGTTTATAAAGTTGCGAAAGCTGTAGCAGAAGTTTTAGCAAAATCAGCTTAATACGATCCATCCCATAAACTCAAAAAGGTTGTTTCACGTGAAACAACCTTTTTCTATGATACCGAAGATATAAGTGCTTGAACTTATTGAGTCAGTTAAAAATGATGAAATCTGTATCTATGATTGTTCAATCCAGTCGAGTCTTTGTATACTGCAAAACATTTATAAACAACAACAGTGCTTTTAAATATGACTCAACTGACTTGCTTTAAAGCCTATGATATCCGCGGCAAATTAAGTACTGAACTTAACGAAGAAATTGCCTATAAGATCGGTCGTGCCTATGGACAAATCTATCAACCTAAAAAGGTCGTGATTGGTTGTGATATCCGTTTGAGTAGTGAGGGCTTAAAACAAGCAACGATTCGTGGTTTAAATGATGCAGGTGTCAATGTTTTAGATTTGGGTATGACTGGCACTGAAGAAGTCTATTTCGGGGCGTTCCATCTCGATGTACAAGGTGGGATTGAAGTGACCGCGAGCCATAATCCGATGGATTACAATGGTATGAAATTGGTACGTGAAAATGCCCGCCCAATTAGTGCAGATACAGGCTTAAAAGAAATACAAGCACTCGCTGAATCTGGTGAGTTTGCAGAGGTTGAGCAAAAAGGCTCAACTGAAAACTATAATATCTTGCCTGAGTTTGTTGAGCACCTACTGACTTATATTGATCCACAAAAAATTAAGCCCCTTAAACTGGTGGTGAATGCAGGCAATGGTGCAGCAGGTCATGTCATTGATGCGATTGAACACAAGTTCCAACAACTGAATATTCCTGTTGAGTTTATTAAAATTCATCACGAAGCGGATGGAACTTTCCCAAATGGGATTCCGAACCCAATCTTGATCGAAAATCGTGATAGTACTCGTAAGGCTGTGCTTGAGCACAACGCGGATATGGGTATTGCTTGGGATGGAGACTTCGACCGTTGCTTCCTGTTTGATGAAAAAGGACAATTCATTGAAGGTTATTACATTGTAGGTTTATTGGCACAGGCATTCCTGATCAAGCAATCAGGCGAAAAAATCGTACATGATCCGCGTCTCGTCTGGAATACCTTTGATATTGTTGAGCAATATCAGGGTATCGCGGTACAGTCAAAATCAGGACATGCCTTTATTAAGGATGTGATGCGTGAACATAATGCTGTTTACGGTGGAGAGATGAGCGCACATCACTATTTCCGTGATTTCGCTTATTGCGACAGCGGCATGATTCCTTGGTTGCTGACCATTGCTTTATTGTCAGAGACAGATCAAACACTTTCAACATTGGTTGAAAATATGATTGCCAAATTCCCATGTAGTGGTGAAATCAATTTTAAAGTAGAGAACACCCAAGCAACTGTACAAAAGATTTTTGATCATTATGCAGACCAGAATCCACAGATTGATCGTACTGATGGGGTTAGTCTTGATTTTGGTGCATGGCGTTTAAATGTACGGGCCTCGAATACCGAGCCTTTATTGCGTTTAAATATTGAAAGCCGTGCTGATCAGAATCCACAACCAATGCAACATTATGTAGATAAATTAACAGCTTTGATTCAAGCTTAATGCTCATCAATAAAAAAGGAGCATAAAGCTCCTTTTTTTATTCATATAAATTTAGTTTAACTGTTATATCCATTCGGGTTTTGCTTCTGCCAATTCCAGCTATCCGTCAACATATCTTCTAAGGTATATTGAGGTTTCCAGCCTAACTCACTCACTGCACGAACATTGTCTGCAAACGAAGTTGCAACATCACCCGCACGACGTGGTGCAAATTCAAAAGCAACAGGCACACCATTCACCTGTTCAAAGGTGTTTTTCACTTGTAGAACCGATGATCCATTGCCTGTCCCAATATTCCAGGCACGGCAGCCTTGTGCAGCAAGGCGATTATTCAACGCACATAAATGTGCATTGGCTAAATCTACGACATGAATATAATCACGTACACCTGTCCCATCTATCGTGTCATAGTCATTGCCATAAATGGATAATTTCTCACGACGACCAACAGCCACTTGTGTCACATATGGCATGAGATTGTTTGGAATCCCTTGAGGATCTTCCCCAATCTGACCACTTTTATGTGCGCCCACTGGATTAAAATAACGCAGTAATGCAATCGACCAGCGAGCATCTGCTTGCGCCAACTTTTGTAGCATCTGCTCAATAATCAGCTTGGTATAACCATAGTTATTACTTGGCATTCCTGTCGGCATATCTTCATTGAGTGGCGAAGTATTCGCTTCATCATAAACCGTTGCCGATGAACTAAACACCAGTGTAAATACACCTGCTTTTTCCATCGACTTCATTAACTGAATACTGCCAGCAATATTATGATCAAAATAAGTCAATGGAATCTGTTGACTCTCACCAACTGCTTTTAAACCTGCAAAATGAATCACGGCATCAATGTGATGATCCTGAAAGACTTGGTCTAATTCATCTTCATAACGAATATCACCTTGTACAAAAACCAAAGTTTTGTTGGTTAATTGCTGGACACGGTTTAATGACTCTTCAGAACTATTCGATAAATTATCAAATACAATGACTTCGTGTCCTGCATTCAGTAATTCGACACAAGTATGAGAACCGATATAGCCAGCACCACCTGCAACTAAAATCTTAGCCATCTGTTTTTCCTAATAATATTCGAAGTAGACCTTGCGTTGAGGTATCAAATGCAGATAAATCACCCTGTTCACCATTTAGAATTGGTAATAGTTGATTGGCGATTTCTTTACCTTTTTCAACGCCCCATTGGTCAAAGGGATTGATGTTCCATAAAACAGATTGCACAAAAACTTTATGTTCATACAATGCAATCAACATTCCTAAGCTATAGGGATTCAGCTCTTTTAATAGAATGGTTGAACTCGGTTGATTACCTTCATATTGCTTATAAGCTGGCAAATCTTCAAGCTCATCGGCTGCAAGTGCCTGATTACCAAATGCAAGCAAACGCGATTGTGCTAAACAATTTGATAATGCCAAATGATGTTGCTCAACTAAGGCCTCTGCATTTTCAGCATAGGTAAATTGGTTAGCATTATAACGTTTCACTGGTGCAATAAAATCGCAGCTGACTGAGTGCGTGCCTTGATGTAACAGTTGATAAAAGGCATGTTGTGCATTTGGACCCACTTCACCCCACACAATCGGACAAGTCGCCAAATTAACCTTTTCCCCATTACGCTGAATAGATTTGCCATTGGATTCCATTTCCAACTGTTGTAAATACGCGGCAAAATACTTTAATCGACCATCATAAGGTAAGATTGCGTGTGTCTGGATATCAAGAAAATTATTATTCCATGCACCTAATAAGCCCATGAGTACAGGAATATTCTGAGCAAATGGTGCGGTCTGGAAATGCTGATCAATCGCATAAGCGCCAGCCAATAATTGCTTAAAGCCCTCTACTCCAATACTCAGTGCAATCGGTAAGCCAATACAGGACCATAAGGAATAGCGACCACCGACCCAATCCCATAATAATAATTGGTTATCAGATGCAATACCCCACGCGGCCATCTTGTCTGGTTTCGTAGAAACCCCAATAAAATGATGTTTGAGAATATTATTGTCTACACCTAATGTCTTCTCTAACCATTGACGTGCTGTCTGGGCATTAGAAAGCGTATCAATCGTACCAAAAGACTTGGACGAAATAATAAATAAGGTGGTTTCTGGCCGTAATTGATGCAGCAAATCAGAAAGCTGACTGCCATCCATGGTCGAAACAAAGTGAATACCTAAAGGTTTACTTGTGGTTGTTTTATAGTCTGAGAGCGCATGAGTGACCATTAATGGACCTAAATCGGAACCACCCACACCAATATTTACCACATCATGAATGACTTCACCCGTCACGCCACGGTATTGTCCCGCATGAATTTTCTCAACCAAAGCATACATACGCTCTAACTGTGTATGCACCTGTTGGTTAATTTCAGAGCAACCCTGTTCAGATTTGGGCAAACGCAATGCCCAATGCATAGCAGCCCGATGTTCAGTGTAATTAATCTGCTCAATTGAAAACAGCTTTCTAATCCATTGCGCCAAATCTCGGGTCTGTGCTAGATCAACTAACCCATCTAAAATCTGCTGACTAATTCGATGCTTACTAAAATCTAAAACAAGTTGATCATATTCAACTGAAAATTTCTGGAAACGCAAAGGATCGGCTGCAAATAATTGATTAAGATGCGTCTCTTTAGATTGTTCCTGTAAAACGGACAAGTTTTCGATCACCGCTTGCTGATCTTTTAACAAAAATGGCTGGGTATTCTTGACCATAATTAACGCCCCACCCCCATATATGCAAAGCCCTGAGCTTTCACATAATACGGATCATAAATATTACGACCATCCAGAATCAAAGGGTGTGACATCAACTGTATTAGTTGCTTAAAGTCAGGGCTCCAGTACTGTTTCCATGCCGTCAAAATACATAAGCCATGTACACCTTGTACGGCTACATATTGGTCTTTACATAGAATAAGATCATCACGTTGTCCATACATCGCTTCGATTTCATCTAAAGCTTGTGGATCATGTAAACGTACTGTGACACCTTGAGCCCATAAAGCTGCCAACATGAGATGAATCGGTGACTGCTGAATACTTGAGGTATTTTCTTTAAATGAAGCTCCCCAGATCGCAACTGTCTTACCATGTAAGTCACCATGGTAATAATTCCACAGTTTGCGAAATAAGATTTCTTTCTGCTGTTCGTTAATGTCCCAAACTTGCGCCAGCAACTGACTTTTAACCCCTGTATTTGCCACAGTATTGGCAAGGGTTAAAATATCATGTGAGAAATTCTCACCGCCAAAACCTGCACCAGGAGATAAATAAGCAGTGCCAATACGGCTATCAGCAGCCATTCCCTGACGTACAGAAGCAATATCTATTCCTAGCTTCTCTGCAACCACAGCCAGATCATTAATATAGCTAATACGTGTCGCCAACATGCCAGAAATACTCAGCTTGGTAAATTCAGCATCCAGAATTGGCATAAACAAATAATGTTGTTCTAAAGGAAAGAAAGGCCGTAGCAATTCTTTAATTTTTGCTTGAACTTCAACTTGTGTACATCCAACAATGAGTTGCTTTGCCTGTGTCAAACTTTGTAGTGCATTACCTTCCTGAATCGTATCGGGTAAATACACCCAATCATCTTCAGATAATATCTGTTGAAGTTTTTCAGTCCCTTGTAAACCCAAAGTAGAAGCATTAATCATCAACTTAGGGTGAATGATTGGACGTTGCTTTAAATCATGTAGCAACTGAAAAACTTGCTGGTGCTGAGTCTGATTAAAACTAAAAAAATAGGCATCAATATCCAAGGGAATATTGGGAAAATCACAATAATGAAGAAAACCACTTTCTCGTTGTTTATCTAATAAACGACTGACATTTTCATCATGAAATGAGTATTGAAATGCACCTGGCTCAGCATTGAAATGAGAACACCAATATACAAAATGCCCAGACTCCGACAGTAGGGCAGACATTACCCCTGCATATAAGGTATTGCCAAAAATTGCAATTTTCATAACCGTTTGCCCTAACTTAACTATAGGGCTAATTCTTGAATTAAACCCTTAAACGCTTCACCCAGTTTTGGATGTTCAATACCATAGTGTAATACAGCTTTGAGATAACCAATTTTGCTACCACAATCAAAGGTTTGTCCTTTCATGCGATATGCTTCAACTGTTTCAGTTTGCTGTAAAGCTGCAATTGCATCGGTTAACTGAATTTCATTTCCTGCACCACGAGGCGTATTCTCCAATAGGCTCATAATCTCAGCAGGTAGAATATAACGTCCTACTACAGATAAATTCGAAGGTGCGGTTCCAACAGTTGGCTTTTCAACAATACCCTGCATCGCAATACTTTCACCCTCTTGTGGTGAAATGGTTACATCAACAATACCATATTGATCGACTAAATGATCAGGCACAGCTTCCACCATAATTTGTGCAGCTTGAGACTGCTCAAAACGCTGGATCATGAGGGATAAGTCATTTTCAGTAGATTGATTTTTTACCAGAACATCAGGGAGTAACACTGCAAATGCTTCATTACCCACAATATTTTTGGCACATAACACTGCATGACCTAAGCCTAAAGGTTGAGGTTGGCGTACACTCACCACACTCACATACTTAGGTAAAATATCAGTAATTTCCTTGAGTAAATCAAATTTCTTTTTTTGTTCTAAAGTTGTTTCTAGCTCAAAATTACGATCAAAATAATTCTCAATTGATGCTTTAGATGAATGAGTCACCAAAATAATTTGTTCGATACCAGCTTCAACCGCTTCTCGTACCACATATTCAATTGCAGGGCGATCCACAACTGTTACCATTTCCTTTGGAATAGATTTGCTTGCAGGTAAAAAACGCGTGCCTAAGCCAGCAACAGGTAAAATTGCTTTTTTGATCATGACATTACTCAATTATTTAGATAATAGGTAGATCAGGAATTAACCTTATCTTGTTCCTGCCGCATATTTCCCTTAAAAAGAGAAGGTCCCACATGCCCTGGTGCATTGATTCCCTCTCTTTTCAGCATCACCCCAACTGTCTGAAACATAATTTTAAAATCAACAAGCGTATTATGATGGTCGACATACCAAACATCACATTTAAAGCGCTCTTCATAGTCCAGTTCATTACGACCGCTCACTTGTGCCAAACCCGTCATTCCAGGTTTTACTTCCAGACGACGTGCCTGCTCGGGTGAGTATAGCTCAACAAACTCTTTCAGCATTGGTCGTGGACCAACAATACTCATATCACCTTTAAGCACATTAAATAGTTGTGGCATTTCATCTAGGCTAGTTGAACGTAATTTTTGCCCAAAAGGAGTAATTCTTAATTCATCAGGCAAGGGATTTCCATATTGGTCAATTCCATCTTTCATTGACCTAAATTTAATCATTTTAAATAACTTACCATTTTCTCCAGGTCTTTCTTGATAAAAAAAGATTGGTGATCCCAAGTTTTTTCTAACCTTATAAGCCACTAAAACAAATATTGGTGAAAGTAATAGAATTGCTATAGATGCAACAACAATGTCCACAAGCCTTTTCATCGTTTGAAAACCCATATATCAAAATAATTTAGACTTTCTTCCTAAGAAAATTATTATAAATTTTCCCCAACATCGTGGATGGTAGTAGTCGAAATATTGACCGTATTAAAAAGAGTATATTAGCATGAATTGGATGTTGTAACTTCAATTCTTTTTTTAAATCAAGTAATTTTTTTTCACTTTTAATATATTCCAATCCCTTACGTCTTGCATGCATACCATTTCCCACCCGAGCATACAAAATAACATCAGGTAAATTTGCAACTTCATACCCAGCAGCGATTACACGCAACCATAAATTATAGTCTTCCATAAATAAATGATGCTGATAACCGCCAAGCTCAATAATTACATCACGCCGATAAGCAACAGTCATGTGATTAAATGGACAACGTTTTTGAGCAAAAACCTTAATATTATCATGTTTCTCAGGTACAGCTTTTAATACCTGAGCATCTGAAATATCTTGGTTAAACTCTAAAACTTGTCCACCAAATAAGATAATGTTAGGATTATTTTCTATAAAATCAAATTGTTTAGCAAAACGATCTTCTGTACAAACATCATCTGTGTCCATACGAAAAACCCACTCATTCGTGCAGTGCTTTAAACCTTCATTTAAGGCTTTACCTAAACCTACATTTTCAGTGAGCGGAACTACTTTTAAAATATTACCTATTTTTTGTTGCCACTCTTCTACACATTTCGTAAGCTCTTTTCCAATAGGACCATCTAATACCAAGATAATTTCAGACGGTTTTAAAGTCTGGTGATCCCAGATACTTTCGAAGCATTGTGATAAATATATTGGATTCTCTTTATCATATAAGGATAACAATATAGAAGAGTTTATCATTAGTTTTCAACTACCTTTATCCATGCTTCTATAACTGTACGTTTTGAATAAACGATAGCATGCTCTTTCGCTCGCTTAGAAAACTGTTCACGTAATACGCTTGATTCTATTAAATTAAGCATTGCTCGTGCTAGTTCTTGAATATTATGATTTTCAACCAAATAACCTGTAACATTATTTTCTATAACTTCAGATGGTCCATGTGGGCAATCATAAGAGACTATTGGCAACCCTAAAGATTGGGCTTCTATTAACACCATAGGAAGCCCTTCAAAACGTGAAGACATAACATAAAATGCAGCCGAACAATAAATCTCTTCAACATTAGTTATTTCCCCTCTCAAATAGACATTCTTTAAGTTTCTTTCCCTAATGATATGTTCTAATTTATTCCTATCTTCTCCTTTACCATAAATAGATAAAGTCCATTCTTCTTTCTGATTTAAAACTAAATCCCAAGCTTTCAAGAGATCTTCAAAATTTTTTTGATACGTAAGCCTACCTATTGCAATAATATTTTTCGATTCAGAGTTATATACTGAATTAAAATCTTCAACATCAAAAGGAGAAATATTATTAATTTTTACAACATTATTATGAAATCTCTTATATGATAACGCATCATTATTTGTAAGTGTAACGACTTGACTAATGTTTTTATATAGTTTTTTAGATAGAAATTTTACCCATTGCGGTCTAATAGAAAAAGCAACGTGCTCCAGTGAAACCAATCTTAAACCTTTAATATCTAACATACTACATAAAAGAGAAAGCCTTCCCATATTATGAACAATAATTGTATCTGGTTTACTATTTTTAATATAGCTATTTAGTCCCATAAAAAAATCTAAATAACCACCACCAATAGCTAACACATTAACATCGTCGTTTAAAAAATATGCACTATCATCCTTTTTTGCATCTCTATTTATTATGCAAACAGAATAATACAATTCCTCAGAAAAAATATTAGCCATTAAGCAGGCTACTCGCTCCACCCCAGACTTGTTTTTTAAAGAGTTAATAATAAACAGTATTTTTTTCACTCTCACACCTTTTTATAGAATTACATGCATATACCAATAACATCAACAAAGAAATAAAAACAGTAATACCTTTAGCTAACAAAGCCAACAATAAAAATAAAAGTGCTATTTTAAATTTAAGATCAACAAATGAAGATTTTATTTCAAATATCAAATATATATTAAAAATCAAAAAAACACTAAGACCTAGCAAACCATTAGCAAAGATCACCCTAAAATAACCAACATCAGTATTCATATAATAACCATTTTTCAAGTTATACATATTATCCCCAACAATCCAAGTTTTATAACTTTCAGGAAATATTGAAAACATATTTAATAAAGTATTAAATGAGTTATTAGCATCCGAATTCCCATCATTCAAAAATAAACCAAAACCGAATTTAATCAATTGAAAATCAACAAATTTCTCTCCGTAAACAAAATATAAAATTACAGCAATAGATAGCAAGAATAACCCTGAAAAAAATATTTTGATTTGATTTATAGAAAAACTAGAAAATAACAATAAACATCCTATAGCAAATCCGACTAAAGTTGTTCTCGCACTCATCATTCCAACAATTGCTATCATAAAGTAAACAAACAACCAAAATATTATATGCTTTTTTTCATATTTTATAATTTGACTTAAACAAACCAGTATAAAACAATTAATAATTCCTGATGCAAAAAAGGAACGACCAACCCCGACAATTCGCTCAAGCTTCAAGTCATCAAGCCTAGATAAATCCGACAAATTGTTATAAATAATTGAATAAAATATTTTCTCAAAAGCAGGATAAAAGCTAATCAATGCAGACAACATAAGTTGAATTAACACAGCAATTGCACTAAGTTTAATTACTCTAACAAAATCCAAATGAGCATTACCTACCCTAAAAACACTAATTAAAGCTAAAAGCTGAAAATAAACAAACAAATAAACCTCATAATAGTAACTATAATCCAGATTATTATTAAACAAAGCAGACAGAGCATTTACAAAAAGCCCAAAAATTAAAAACAAAAAAATATGTAAATCAATTTTTCTAAATTTATTAAGTGAATTAAAAACAAAAAACAGGCCAAAAAGAGAGAATAAAAAAACCAAGAACCCAAATTTAAAAAAGACAGCTATATTAAATATATATATAAATAAAAAAAACACCCACATAAAACCAGCAAGGTACTTTCTATTCAGTTGAAGCAAAGCACTCAAAACTATAACCCCCTTATTATTCTTTTTAATTTATTCATTATTCTTTCGAAATAATTAAATTTCCACGAATATCCCCAGTGATGTATACCATAAGTATCTTCCTTAATATGCACATACATCAACTGCTTTACAGGTTTCTCTTCATCAAATGGATTATATGGATAAAATGATGTAGAAGGTAATATAATACAATCAGCACACGATAAAGATGTATATACCTTACCCAATATTTGAGGCATTGCAATATACAAATTGGGTTGATTATCATAATATTCTAGTATTTTCTTAACAATTAAGTGCTCTTTCTCACATCCTATTGCACCACAACTCACTTTACTATAATCAGAGTCTTCATATGCAGAAAAAAAACTATATGAAAGTAATAATGTAATATCTTTTATAATTTCCATATCTGTATCCAAATATACTCCACCATATTCATATAAGGCATAACAACGAACATAATCAGCAACAAAAGCATATTTCTTATCTTTTAATGCTTTTTTCACAAAAGCATGTTCTAAAGGTGAATTTTCCTCATTCCAGAGAATAAACTCCCAATCAGGTAGATACCTATGCCAACTTTTAATACATTCCTGTATCAAAGGAGACATCTCATTTCCACCAAACCAGCAATAATGAACAATTTTAGGGATCATAACATACCATTCAATTTTCTAATTAATTTTCTACTTAAGGTTTTTAAAACCATAATAGGATTAAAAAAGAACATATTTATTATTGCAAACAAATATATCTCTACCAAAAGCTGATTATATTCTCTCTCATGTGATTTAAAATAATCGGCAATTTGTAACTTACCAATAATCATTATATTTTTTTTCTTTGAAAGATTGTCCTCATGCAACCTATACTTCGTAAAAGTATAATTTAAATGTATACAATACCCGCCTTTCTCTAGGATTTTCAAATAAATATACCAGTCTTCAATTATAAATTTTTCATTAAAACCATTCACATCCTTTATATCTTTTAGTCTAAGTATCTGTGTAGGAGCTGGTAGGTATTCTGTATACTTGAACAAGTCTTTAAAAAAATATTTTTTTTCTTTTTTTATTATTTCCCCACATTTTTCATTCTGATCATTAATTAAAATCATATTACCAAAAACACCTTTACAAGCGTCATCAGCTTCAAGAATAGGAACTTGCACCATTAACTTTTCAGGTAACAGCATATCATCTGAAGCAATGGCTGAAAAATACTCACCATGACACCATTCCAACGCTTCATTTAACGTCGCACTTAAACCACGATTTGCTCGGTACCTGAACTCAAATCTAGTAAACCGCTCTTCGCAAACAGACAACATCTCTTCTATTTTTTCTATAGAATTATCTTTTGAACCATCATCAATAATAATCAACTCAATATTTTTATAAGTCTGATTAATCACACTTTGAATACAATCCTGAACATACTGTGAATGGTTATAGCATGGAATTACAATAGAAACTAAAGGCTGACTTTTTGATTGCATCTTTATACAACTCTCATTCGCAAATATTTAAAAACAAAAATACTTATCATACCCCAATATATTGCATAGTTTACTAAATGTGCAATCGAAACTCCTTCAAAACCAAACATCTGGGTACAGATATAAGTTAAAAGAATTGAGCTTATTGAAAATATAATTTCTGTCGTTACAAACAGTTTGGTCATTGCCTTACTCAACATTAAATAAGCAAGTATCCAACTACCAATTTTTAAAGTATCTCCAATTATTTGCCACAGAAATAGATCAGCCATAGGAAGAAATTTCTTACTAAAAAGTACAACAATAATCCAATCTTTCAATAAATAAGCAAATCCTCCTCCTAAAATAGCAAGTGGGAAGATAAACTTATAACCTAAATAGACTTCTTTTTTAATTTCAACTAGGCTTTTTAATTCAGATAATCTTGGTAAATAATAAACACCCAGCGTTGTGGTTACTAACATGAGATAGGCTGCACTTAAACGAATCATGGCTTCCCAATAACCTGCGTAATTTACACCAAATGCTTGACCTATATAAGTTCGTATCACGATTTGTGATAGAGGTACACAGACTGCGCTGACCAATGCCATCAAGGCAAACGCCATAAATTTTTTAGCAACCTCCTGATCTATTTTCCCCAAAAGGTAAGAAAATCTAAACCAGTCGGCTTTATAACACAGATATAACGTTACAAAGAAAGCCAATGACTGATAAATAGAAAGTGCAACCAATGCACCATATAAATGATATTTAATAGCAAGTATACTTGTGATAACTAAAGAAACGATGCTACCTGCTATATTGGCGAATACTAATTTTAAAATTTCTTTTTTGCCATTCAGTATCGCCAAGAACAACGTATTGAAGTTAAAGAAAATCAAAAATATAGCAAACCAAACAAAAATCGACTGATAGTCTAAACTATGAAAAATGTACAGTGAAAGCTGTTGTTGAAAAAGAATGATTAATAATGAAAAAAACAGACTTAAAACAAAAACCATGCTGCCTGCATTACGCCAGATATTGATCTGTTTCTTTTCATCTTCATAATACTCTGCTGTATATTTGGTGACAGCCGTATTAATCATACTTCCAGAAAAAGTGGTAATCATTTGAATAAAATTCTGAAATTGACCGATGACAGCATAACCTGCTGGCCCAACATAAACTGCCAAAATCTTATTTAAAATAAATAAAGTAGCTGTTTTAATTAAAACAGCTACTCCATTTAAAGCACTGGTTTTGAATAGGTTCATATCACAAACTGAATCGATTACATACATCAACGATGTGTTGAGCATCTTCAAGGCTTAATACAGGACTAATAGGTAAGCTCATCACTGTAGTATGAATTTTTTCAGAAATTGGCAAACTCAAATCTTTCCATTCTTGATATGCTTGTTGGTGATGTGGCGGTATAGGATAGTGAATTAAAGTTTGTATCCCTTGCTCTGTCAGATACTGTTGTAAAGCCTCACGATGTTCAGTACAAATGACAAATAAATGCCAAACATGTTGTTGGTTATCAATGGCTTCACCCTGTATTTTTGGGAGCTCAATCAATGGATTATTGATACCGTTGAAATAAACTTGGGCAATCTGACGGCGATGTTGCGTTTCTTGAGCTAAAAATTGAAGTTTCACATCAAGCATAGCTGCTTGTATTTCATCTAAACGACTATTGAAACCTTTCACGAGATTTTTATATTTTTCATGTGAACCATAATTACGTAATGCTTTCAGCATATTGGCAAGTTCAGAATCATTTGTCGTGATTGCGCCTGCATCCCCTAAAGCACCTAAGTTTTTACCAGGGTAGAAACTAAAACCTGATGCATCGCCCCAATTTCCTGCTTTTTTACCCTCAATTTCAGCACCATGACTTTGTGCAGAATCTTCTAAAACCAATAGGTCATATTTTTTTGCAATCGCCATAATTTCAGGCATTGCTGCAAGCTGTCCATATAAATGTACGGGTAAAATCACTTTAGTTTTATCTGTAATCACGGCTTCAATTTTTGCAGGATCAAGATTAAAAGTATCTGGATTTGGCTCAACAAGTACAGGTTTGAGCTGGTTAGCGCTAATGGCTAGAATACTCGCAATATAAGTATTAGAAGGCACAATAACTTCATCACCATCCTGTAACTTTCCAAGCTCTTTCCAAGCTCTTAAAGTCAGAATCAAGGCATCTAAACCATTTGCTACACCAATTGCATATTGTGTACCACAATACTTTGCAAAATTCTGTTCGAATTGTTCAAGTTCAGTACCACCAATATACCAACCTGAGTCAATTACTCGTGTGCAGGCTTCAATCAGTTGTTGACGGTATTGTTGATTAATATTTTTAAGATCAAGAAAAGGAATCATTGTTCAATATAACCTTTAATTTTAGCTGGATTACCAACCACAATTGCATTTTCTGGAACATCCTTGGTTACCACTGCACCTGCACCAATCAATGCATTCTTTCCAATACGGATACCAGGTAAAATCGTAGCATTAGCGCCTATACTAGCACCTTGTTCTACAATGGTTTTCGCAAAAATTTCAGGATACTGCTTAGAGCGTGGCTTTTTATCATTGGTAAAAGCCACACAAGGACCAATAAATACATTATCTTCTAAAGTAATACCATCCCAGATATAAACCCCCGATTTAACAGTAACATTATTGCCAATACATACATCATTTTCGATTAAAGTATGAGCACAAATATTACATCCAGTACCAATCACTGCATCTTTTAATATGACACTATATTGCCAAACTCGAGTATTTTGACCAATATTCTTAGATTGCACATCAGATAGTGGATGAATAAAAGGACGATTCACGACAGTTAAAAACTCGTCATAATCTCGAATATAGTCACTTTCATCATAGTGCTCACTGGCTAATACCAACAATACGCAATCTTCTGAAAAATCGTGCATTTCATGCCAAACCAGTGGAGGAATGATTAACCCTTTATTGGCTTGATTTATCCATACTTCTTGTTTTTCAGTGCCATTCTCCATAATCATCCTACATTTCCCTTTTATGCAGAATGCAATCTGATGTAATGCTTTATGTGCATGAAAACCACGTGGAATATCTGGCTTTGCATCAAAAATATAGTAGATACGATTTACTTTAAAAGGAATATTTTTGCTTACCTCAGCAACAACTAGACTGCCTCGCTCATCACCTAAATTTGGTAAGTCAATCCAATCAATTAGTTTCATACTTCATTCACCAAAGAAATCAAATATTGACCATAATCATTTTTATTCATGCTTTGACCAATTTTCAGTACTTGCGCTTTGGTTAGCCAACCATTATTAAAGGCAATTTCTTCTAAACAAGCGACTTTATAGCCCTGTCGTTTCTCAATTGTTTCAACGAATTGTGCTGCTTCCAGCAAGCTCGCATGTGTACCTGTATCTAACCAAGCAAAACCGCGTCCAAGCAATTCAACATTTAAATCGCCACGCTCAAGATACATCTGGTTCACCGTCGTAATTTCTAGTTCACCGCGTTCAGATGGTTTGACTTGTTTAGCGATCTCGACAACATCATTGTCATAAAAATAAAGACCCGTTACCGCAAAATGCGATTTTGGATGCTTTGGTTTTTCTTCCAATGAAACAGCACGTTTTTGTTCATCGAATTCTACCACACCAAATCGCTCTGGGTCTTTTACCTGATATCCAAACACCGTTGCACCTTTTTGACGGGCCACTGCCTGACGTAACATCGGTGTAAAGCCTTGACCATAAAATATATTATCACCAAGCACCAGACACACATTACTATTGCCAATAAACGCTTCACCAATAATAAAGGCTTGTGCCAATCCATCTGGGCTGGGTTGAATGGCGTAGTTCAACTCAACGCCAAATTGTGAACCATCACCCAGTAGACGCTGAAAACCATCAATATCATCAGGCGTACTGATAATTAAGACTTCACGAATGCCTGCCAACATGAGAACAGATAAGGGATAATACACCATTGGTTTATCATAGATTGGCAGTAACTGCTTAGATACACCTTTAGTAATGGGGTATAAACGTGTGCCAGAACCACCAGCAAGAATAATACCTTTTGTTGACATTAAACATTTACCCCTAATCTTTCACGTTGATAGCTGCCATCTTGTACTCGACGACACCAATCCAAATTATTTAAGTACCATTCAACCGTTTTACGGATACCTGTTTCAAACGTTTCCTGAGGTTTCCAGCCAAGCTCTCGTTCAATTTTCGCAGCATCAATTGCATAGCGCAAATCATGGCCAGGACGATCTTTCACAAAAGTAATTAAACTTTCATAGGTTTGAGAATTGGTTTGCGGTCTTAGCTCATCCAAAATCCTGCAAATTGTTTTGACCACTTCAATATTCTGTTTCTCATTATGCCCGCCAATATTATAGGTTTCGCCAACCGCACCTTGAGTGACGACCTGATACAATGCTCGCGCGTGGTCTTCAACGAATAGCCAATCTCGAATCTGGTCACCTTTACCATAAATTGGTAAAGCTTTACCATCCAAAGCATTTAAAATTACTAAAGGAATCAGCTTTTCAGGGAAGTGGTAAGGGCCATAATTATTTGAGCAGTTGGTCACGATTGTTGGTAGACCATAAGTACGTTGCCAAGCGCGAACCAAGTGATCTGAACTCGCCTTACTTGCTGAATAAGGTGAACTTGGTGCATAGGAGGTTGTCTCAGTAAATAATTCGGTTGTCCCCTCAAGGTCACCATAGACTTCATCAGTTGAGATATGGTGAAAACGGAAAGCCTCTTTTTTAGTGTTATCCAGACTCTGCCAATATTTACGTGCAACTTCTAATAAAGTGTATGTGCCCACAATATTAGTTTGAATAAATGCAGCAGGACCATCAATAGAACGGTCAACATGCGACTCGGCAGCCAAGTGCATGACCACGTCTGGTTGAAACTGCTCAAAAGCCTGTTCCAGTTTTAAGGCGTCACAAATATCAACCTGTTGAAATTGATATCGAGGGTTTTGATCAACCTCTTTTAATGATTCCAAGTTACCCGCATAGGTTAATTTATCTATGTTTAAAACAATATCATTTGTTGTCTGTATAATGTGGCGAACCACAGCAGAACCAATAAATCCAGCACCACCAGTTAATAATATTTTCATATTTTTACCACACTTATTCATTCAACCATTTTGCTTACTCCAATACATGCTCATTGAACTTAAAAAACAATAAAAGCTATGAAAACTTAATTAAAGTTTTATAGTTTATTGAAAACAAAGATAAATCGAACTAATTATGAATACATTCCATCATCACAGCACGACCTAGCTTAAAATGTTCAATAAGCTTGAAGCATTCAATTTTTCAGCGAATTGGGAGATTACGATGCGGCATAATATAACAAAACCCATCAATTTGTTAGTATGTTTTCATTTCTAAAGACTTAGCTATGATTTAAAAGTTTTAAACTATTTTTTACACAATCTAACCTATCGTTATAAAATACATAGGCTAAAAGAAGTTATGTTTTTCTTGGTTTTTAGGATAAAATCACTACAATTTAGCTTTCTGTCTGTTTTTTCATTCATGAAGATATCAGAAAAATATGACGAAAGATTGAGTTTCAATACCACTGAATAAGGTTTCTTTGTGAAGTATTACCAACTTTTTTCTATTCTTACAATAAGTATCAGTGCTGCAAGCTGTGCAATCACTTCAGGGCTTCAAACACATGATTTACCTGCGGAAGGAAGTTTTCGTACTGAACAAGGTGCAGATATTACGGTTATGCAACTTACCCAGGAAAATTTACCTGTCCTTAACTTAATGTTAGCCTCAACAATAAATAGTAATTTAAATAATTTATTTAATACCTCACACCATCAATATCGCTTAAGCTCAGGAGATATCCTGTCGATCCAGTTATGGGCTTATCCAGAAATAACGCCTCCACTTCAGGATGGAAACAATACAAAAGGCATTGGATATCCAATTGACAGTAATGGCAATATACAACTCCCGCTAATAGGTCAAGTCCATATTGCAGGTAAAACCCTTGCAGAAACCAACCGTTATTTGCGTAATCAATTTGCCAAATATTTAAAAACACCAGATGTCATTGTTCGCATCTTATCCTATGAAGGAAACCGCTACTTTGTAAACGGTCAAGTTATGAAGAGTGGGCAATATACACTTAACGATCAACCTGTGAGTCTATACACAGCTTTAAGTATGGCTGGTGGCATTAATCCTGAGAATGGCGACAACACCTCTGTACAATTAATTCGCAGAGGAATCACCTATGATCTGAACCTAGTAGCTTTAGAAAAAAGTGGCTTGTCACCCCATAAATTGTTGATCCAGCCCAACGATACTGTTTTCGTAAATACCAAACAAAATCAAAAAATTTATATTCTTGGTGAATCCAGTAAAAATCTGGCGCTTGCTTTACGTGACCAAGGAATGACCTTAAGTGATGTACTAGGTGAAAGTGAAGGCATTAATCCTTATACAGCAAGCGCGGCACGTATTTATGTGATGCGTACTAATCTAAATGATCGTCATTCAACCATTTATCAACTCAACCTTAGTAGTTTGGGCAATCTTGCTTTAGCCAACCAGTTTGCTATGCAAAAAAATGACATTGTTTATATTGATGCAACTGGCCTGACTCGCTGGCAACGTATGATTAATCAGATTATACCATTCTCGAATGCACTTTATAGCTTTGACCAATTAGGTAAATAGACATAGATTGGTCTATTGAATAGTTTAAATACCGCGCAAAGCGACAAGTAATTTCTTTAAAGTTTAAGATAGTTGTTTCCCTTATGAATCAAAATACACAACTGACCGATGATACAATTGATCTCAGAGAATTATTGTTTACACTGCTGACCCAATGGAAACTTATTGTTTTTTGCACAGTGCTCGCCCTCGTGTGTGCAGCGACCTATCTTAAAGTAGCAAAAAAGACATATTCTGTTGATGCAAAAGTTCAGATGATTGATAACAAACAAAATGGACTTGCTGGACTAAACTCTCAACTTGCTGCTTTGGGTAGTTTAGCTGGCATGAGTCTTGGTAGTTTAGGTAACCAGCAATCCATCCAAACTGAGATTGAAATTTTACAGTCTCGTTCGATCTTGGCAAAAACCATTCAGGACTTAAATTTGGATATTCAAATTCAGCCTGAACAATCATTACTTAATAAATTACTCAGTACAGATCAATTTCAAACGAATTATACGATTGATGAAGTACAAGTTAAAAATCATAAAGCTAAATTTTCTATTCATCAATTTAATATTCCAAAACAGTATCTCGACCATAACCTGATTTTAAATTTTCATGGACAAAGCTTTAGTCTTATTTCAGAAAAAACTGGACTAGAAGTATTTAAAGGGACGGTGAATCAAAAAGCGAAACCTACCACTCTCCAAACCACATGGGCAATTGACATCACCAGCCATCAGCCGCTTGAAGGGCGATACATTGTTCAAAAACAATCAACGATTGCTGCAACTAAAGCAATACTAGAGGATTTTCAAGCAGCCGAACTTGCCAAACAAACAGGGATCATCACGATCAATTATGAAGGCACAGATAAAGCCCATATTATGAAAGTGCTAAATCATATTCTGGAAATTTATCAGGAACAGAATCTAGCAACTAAATCCGCTGAAAAGGAAAAATCTTTAACCTTTTTAAATCAGCAATTACCTCAACTTAAAAATAACTTAGAACAAGCCGAAAGAAAATTTAATACTTTCCGTGAAACCCATGGCACAATTGATATTCAGCAAGAATCAGCGCTTTATTTAAAACAGAGTGTCGAGCTGGAAACCCAAAAAGTTCAATTGGAACAAAAACAGGCTGAGCTAGCGGCACAATATACACCACAGCATCCAATGATGCAGGAAATTAATGCACAAATTGGCGTGTTTAATAAAAAGATTAATGAGCTCAATGGTGCTTTAAAGAAATTGCCTAATACTCAAAGCCAATATCTGCAATATTATCGCGATGTACAGGTTCAAACCCAGCTTTACACAAGTTTATTGGGCACTTACCAGTCTTTAAATCTCGCCAAAGCAGGTGAAACAGGCAATTTACGTGTTTTAGATTATCCTGTAGAACCTACTAAACCAATCAAACCACGTAAACTTATTATTTTGATCCTCTCCATGTTTGTTGGAGGATTTATTGGTGTGCTGATTGGCCTGATGCGTAATATGTTAAAAACTGGTGTACGCAACCGAGATGAGATTGAACAAACTATAGGGGTGAAAACCTACGCCGAGTTATCAGAAATCAGCAAAAAAAGTAATGCGTCATTACAGTCACTTAAAACGTTTATTCCAACCCTGACTTTCAAATTACAGCAAAGACAGCATAATGTGACACTTATCTCCAGTATTACCCCTGATCAAAACCAGAGCATTATCGTTCAACACTTGGCACTTTATCTCAGCCAAACAGGGAAAAAGGTATTGCTTGTTGATAGTGATCTTTATCGTGGTCAACTCGATCAACTTTTCAATAGTTCTACAAAGACTGGTTTATTCGAATATTTAAGAGGCCAAGCCAATCTGGATCAGGTTATCGTAAATACGACATCTCCGAATTTAAGCTTGATTGGTCGTGGTCAAAGCAGTGATGAGATTTCCATATCCTCTCATCAAACGCATATGGCTCAGTTGATCCAGCAGGTCCGAGCCCAATATGATTACATCATTTTAAGCGCAGCCCCCGTTTTGGCAACATCAGATAGCTTGACCCTTGCTCAGTTTACAGGCTTTAACCTGTGTTTAGTGCAATATGCTCAAACCCAACTCAAAGATATTGAGTTGGCAAAATCTTATTTTGAAAATGCAGGGCTCGAGATTGATGGTCTGATTCTGGATCAGGTACCCGCCTATCAAACCAAGCAGTATCAATATCAGCCAAATTAACCCTATTTGCTGATTATGCTTACAAAACAGGAAGAACCTACCAGCTTCCTGTTTTTTTATTTGAGCAAAACACAAAATCCTCATATAAAAAGCCTGCATTTTTACTGTTCATTATTCTAGCGACTACGCAAGCATGGTAAGATCATTGCCAGGTTTTTATGAAGATTTCATTCTGGATAGTTCAATGAGTAAAGCTTTACCTGTTGTGGTTGCAGTTGTTTTAGCTGGTGCAGCCCTTGTTCCAATTTATTATGCAACTCAACACCCAGCGACTGAGCTAGGCACAAAAGCAGATAAAAATGCGGCACCTGTTGCAAAAATCAGTTATGCGCTAGGTTATGAAGTTGCAAAGCAGACTCCACCTGAATTGGAAACAGGTGCATTTATTACAGGTTTCCGTGATGCACATGCACAAAAGCCTGCTGCCTATACTGAAGAGGAATTACAAGCCGCGTATATGGAATTCCAAAAAGAATTACAACAAAAGCAATTGAACGAGACAAAGAAAGCAGAGGCAACAAGTAATTCATTCCTCACTGAAAATGCTAAAAAAGACGGCGTTAAAACCACTGCTTCAGGTTTGCAGTATAAAATCATTACTGAAGGTACGGGCAAGCAGCCTACTGCCACTTCTGTGGTGAAAGTTCACTATAAGGGACAGCTCACTGATGGCAAGGTGTTTGACAGTTCCTACGACCGTGGTGAGCCCATTGAATTCCCATTGAATCAAGTCATTCCAGGCTGGACCGAGGGTCTACAGCTTATGAAAGAGGGTGGTAAAGCCACATTCTATATCCCAGCAAACCTGGGTTACGGTGCTCAGGGTGTACCTGGTTCTATTCCACCAAATAGTACCTTAATCTTTGATGTAGAACTCATTGCTGTAAAATAACTGATTAATAGGGAGAGCATGTGCTCTCCTTTATTTTGGAAGAAATAATGAAAAAATTAAGCCTTATTTTAATAGCTTCAACTTTTGGTACAGTCCACGCTGCACCAATTACGCTAAAAAGCCCACAAAAAGATCAACTGGGCTATAGTTACGGTTACTTAATGGGCAAAGGCAACGCCGAAACCCTAAAAGATCTGAATATTGAAACTTTTGTTCAGGGATTACAGGAAGCTGTTCAAGGAAAAGCCGCGTCTTTGACTGATGAAGACATGGCAAAGGTACTCAACCAATATAAAAAACGTTTAGAGGCGAAACAGCTGATTGAGTTTCAGGAAGTTGGCCAGAAAAATGAACTTGCTGGTAAAACATTCCTCGCTGAAAATGGTCAAAAGACAGGCATCGTAACCACCAAGTCAGGCTTGCAGTACCAGATTTTGCAGGAAGGCAAAGGGAAATCTCCAAAGGCAACCTCTACAGTTAAAGTAAACTACGAAGGTCGTTTACTGGATGGCACTGTGTTTGACAGCTCAATTGCCCGCAACCATCCAATTGAGTTTAAACTGAACCAAGTGATTGCTGGTTGGACTGAGGGTGTGCAAACCATGAAAGAGGGTGGTAAAAGCCGTTTCTTTATTCCAGCCAATTTGGCCTATGGAGATGTTGGTGCAGGTGATGCAATCGGCCCCAACAGTACCCTGATTTTTGATATTGAATTACTTGAAGTTAAATAGTAAAAAAACCCTCCATCAGGAGGGTTTAGTTTTTTTTAGAGAGGTATTAGGCCCTTAAATGTCTTGGGCGAAAACCTGTTGCCAACAATCCTACAGCATAAGCCACTACCCCAACAACACACAACCCAACCACTTCAGCAATCCGTAACCACTGTGAAATATCGCCCTGATACCAAGTCAGTGCATACCAAAGCGCAGCAATCATGGTCAGGTTGGCAATGGTAAATTGCATTGCCAGTTTTTTCCAGTGAGTTCCAAAGCGATAGATATTGCGTTTATGCAAATAGAAATACAGCATGCCTGCATTGACCAAGGCAGAACCTGAAGAAGCCAGCGCCAAAGCCATATGTTCTGCATGCCAGTCAATCAGCTTAAAGAAACCGATAAACACCACATTTAAAATGGCATTCGCCGCAACCGCCATTAACCCCACACGGACAGGGGTTTTGGTATCTTGCTGAGCATAGAAGCCTGGTGCAAACACCTTAATCAACATGAAAGAAATCACACCAGCACTCATACACTGCAACGCCAATGCTGTCATGTGTGTATCTTCAAGAGTAAATTCACCACGCTGGAACAATGCCTGAATAATCGGCGTAGACAACATAAATAGGGCAATACTTGCAGGAATGCCCACCAACATAATGATCTTGGCTGCCCAATCAATCATGCTCCTAAATTTGGCTTGGTCCTGTTCGGCATGGCGGGCCGAAAGTGATGGCAGAATCACTGTGCCAATCGCCACACCGATCAAGCCCAAAGGCAGTTCAGTCATCCGTTCTGCGCTATAGAGCCAGGAAACCGAACCATCCTGCATAAATGATGCCCAGATAGTATTCAGCAATAGGTTGATCTGTGTGACTGACACACCAAACAATGCTGGCAGCATCAGCTTTAAAATACGGTCGACACCCTCGTGTTTAAAATCAACCTTGGGTGGAATCAGCAGGTTCTTTTTCCATAATTCTGGAATCTGGATGGCAAGCTGCAAAATACCCGCAGCCACCACTGCCCAGCCTAACGCCATGATCGGTTCGGCCATATATGGCGTTAACCACCACGCCCCTGCAATCATGGCTACATTTAGCAATACAGGTGAAAACGCAGGTGAGGCAAATGAACCATAACTGTTCAGGATACTGCTGGCAAATGCTGTCAATGACATAAACATCAGATAAGGAATGGTCAGACGGAACATACTGACCGCAAGATCGAATTTCTCAGGATCATTGTGGAAACCAGGCGCATACAGATAAATAATTGCAGGTGCGGCAACCATCGCCACAAAGGTCAGCAAGGTCATTGCGGTGAGTAGACAACCAAAGACACGACTAATCAGGATCTGAACTTCGGCATGGGCACGACTGGTCTTATATTCTGTCAGGACAGGAATAAAGGCCTGGGAAAATGCCCCCTCAGCAAACAGGCGCCGAAAAAAATTGGGAATACGAAAGGCAACGACAAAGGTGTCAAAGTCCTTACCCGCACCAAATACGTTGAGCAGCACCACATCGCGCACCAAACCCAAAATTCTGGATAACATCGTCATTGCACTGACAATTACAGTCGATCGCCACAATGCCATCGCACTCACCTACGGCTTATCTTTAAAAAGCGTTATTGTAATGAAAGTTAAAATAGATTTCGTTGTGAAATCATAAATCGGTTGATGTTTTTTCAGATAACAACTGACGGAACAATTGCCAGTCAAAATACAAGCCTGGGTCGGTCTTACGTTTTGGTGCAATATCTGAGTGCCCTGCAATATGGTTCTGAATTTTTGGATAGACTTGGCGCAGTGTTTTTACCACTTCTGCCAATGATTGATATTGTTCTGGCTCAAAGGGCAAGTCATCACTACCCTCAAGCTCAATTCCAATTGAGTAGTCATTACATTCTTTCTGGGCAAGATAGCTGGAACGTCCTGCATGCCATGAACGGTCATTAAAGTTGACGAACTGGATGACCTCTCCTGTACGCAAGATCAACAGATGGGCGGAAACCTGCATGCCCTCAATGGTCTGAAAATAAGGATGGATTGACCAATCCAGTTGATTCTGAAAAAACTGCTGGATATAACCTTCCCCAAACTGTGACGGTGGCAAGCTAATGTTGTGGATCACAATCAACTGAATTTCAGCATCAACAGGGCGGGCATTAAAATTGGGGGATGCAATCTGTGTTGCGCCTTGTAATATTCCATCTTGCACTTGAGCAAATCTAGATTGTTGCATTGTGACCCGAATCAGCAATTTAATATTTATCCGCCACATTCTGACATGCTTTATCATGAATAATCGAGATCAAATACTTATTTTTTACGAGGACAATGCTAAGATAAGCCCCAAGTTTTTTGGTCAACATCTACTGGAAATCGTATGAGTATCCCACAATCTTTGCTTGAACAATCTATTCAAATCAATATTCAGCAAGCATTACAGGAAGATATTGGGGACGGCGACATCACTGCCCTGCTCACACCAGCGGATGAACAGGCCACTGCGACCATTATTAGCCGTGAAGAGATGGTGTTGGCAGGACAACCTTGGGTCAATGCATTGATTCAGGCTTATGACAATACCGTTCAAGTCATCTGGTTAAAACAAGAGGGTGAAGTGGTTGCAGCCAATGAAGCATTTTTAAAGCTTGCTGGTTCTGCCCGTAGTCTTTTGACAGTAGAACGCCCTGCATTGAACTTCATCCAAACCCTGTCTGCGGTGGCAACCAAAACCGCAAGTTATGTAAAACAACTGAATGGTTTACATACCAAACTATTGGATACTCGTAAAACATTACCAGGCCTGCGTATTGCGCAAAAATATGCTGTGGCTGTGGGTGGTGGCCAAAATCATCGTCTGGGTTTATTTGATGCATTCCTGATCAAGGAAAACCATATTATGGCGGCAGGCGGAATTGCTCAGGCAATTGCCAAAGCCCATGAGATTGCCCCAGGAAAAGCTGTTGAGGTTGAGGTTGAAACCTGGGATGAACTGAATCAGGCACTGGAAGCGGGTGCGGATATTGTGATGCTGGATAATTTTAGCCAAAAGCAAATGATTGATGCCGTGAAACACGTTGCAGGACGTTGCAAACTGGAAGCATCAGGCAATATCACCATTGAGAACCTACGTGAAGTTGCCACCACAGGGGTTGACTATATTTCGATGGGCGTATTGACCAAGGATGTGAGAGCTGTTGATTTATCCATGCGTTTTAACGGCTAAACCTGTTCGGAATCATCTTCCTCTATAGTTGTTTTATCTTTAGCCGAAGCATCTACAACCTTTGGGGTTTCAGATGTTTTGAGCTGTTCAGTCCAGGCTGACTTGGCTTCAGTTGAATCAGTTGGACGTGGATCAGCTGCCATGAGAACGAAAGTCACTGCGGTAAGAAATACTAAAAAAACCTGTAACATGATTATCCCTATTTATTGTTCCTGTTTGATTTGCTTAATCTAACAGGGCAAAGTGAGATGAATTTGCTGGCTTTGTTACAACATACGCAGACTAAGTGAATTTATGTTGAGGATGATGTCTTTCTGTCCATTTTTATTCCCTATGTAAATATACAATCCAAGTCATTCAATTTATGAAAAGAATAAATACCTGTAACGATGGAAATTATTTTTGAAGTTGGTTTTCATATTATCAGTGCTATCTTTCGCTTTATTCTGGTGAATATCGTCTTAGACATCATTGTTGAAATTGTAGTTCGTGCGACAGGCTATGGAATTGTTTACTGTTATCGCTTTGGGCAAAATGTCGATATAGACAGTTTTGAAGTCATTTTGATGGGATTTCTCTTTTGGCTTGGGCTTATTCCATTCAGCCTTTATATTTTTGTATTCAAATAGCAATAATCAATTGGACAAAAAAAAGGCGGTCTAAAGTAGCCAGACCGCCTGCACTATCAACTGGAAATTACCAACCGAGAGCCTGCTGTTGTTTCTGAATCAGTTCTGCGATTCCTTTTTCTGCAAGCTCCAACATGGCATTGCACTGGCTACGGGTAAACGGCTTGTCTTCTGCCGTTCCCTGAATCTCAATAAATTCACCAGCCTGTGTCATCACCACGTTTAAATCCGTTTGGCAATTTGAATCTTCTTCGTAGCAGAGGTCGAGTAAAACCTCGTCCTGATACATCCCCACCGAGATGGCAGCCACCAGACCTTTTAACGGGTCCTGTTTAATTTTCTTGTTGCTGAGCAACACATTCATTGCATCAACCAAGGCAACCGCCGCCCCTGTAATTGCTGCGGTACGCGTACCACCATCCGCCTGAATCACATCACAGTCGATGGTGATGGTGTTTTCACCGAGCTTTTTCAGGTCAACCATTGCTCGTAAACTACGACCAATTAAACGCTGGATTTCCTGGGTACGGCCTGTCTGTTTTCCCCGTGCCGCCTCACGATCACTTCGTGTATGCGTTGAACGCGGTAACATTCCATATTCCGCAGTGACCCAGCCTTGCCCTTGTCCTTTCAAAAAGCGTGGTACTGAGTTGTCAATACTCGCTGTACACAACACCTTGGTATGACCAAATTCAACCAAAACTGAACCCTCTGCATAGCGGGTATAGTTACGGGTAATTTTTACCTCACGTAACTGGTCTAATGTTCGTTGGTCAATACGCATAACAATTCCTCAATCCTATGGCACAATATGTATTGCGCCATAGTATAAGGCTTTTCAGCTCAAGGATTGTGTATTTAAGCGAATTTAAACTTAGCTTTAAACTTACTAACTGCCTGACTCAAGTGTCCACGTACATCATTTGGCAATGAACATTTCGCCAACGCCACCCACACAGTACCAAACTGTTTCATAAAGTTGGCTTCGTTATAGTTGATGCCATATTCAGCACATAAAGCACGGATTTGTGGCGCAACTTGTTCATAACGATTGGCAGGCATATCAGGGAATAAATGGTGTTCAATCTGGTGGCTCAAATTACCACTCATAAAGTGCATCCATTTACCGCCCGTAAAGTTACTTGAGCCACGAATCTGACGTAAATACCACTCTGCTTTGGTTTCCGTTGCAGTATTGTCAGGCTCAAAAATTTCTGCGTCTTCAGTAAAGTGACCATTAAAAATCACCGCAGAAGCCCAAAGATTACGCATAATATTTGCGACTGCATTGCCCGCCAATACAGGAATAAAGTTGATGGTCGCAATCGCAGGGAAGAACACATAATCCTTTAAAGTTTGACGAGTTGCCTTTTTACGGAACTCCGCCGCATCTGCCCACACTTGTTTCCAGCTTTTGGTTTTATGGATAATCGCATCTTCCAAATGCAGGTTTTGCACGCCTACATACCACTGGAAGAAGAACATCAATTGTAATGCCAACGGAATATTCAATAAGTTTAATGGCATCCATTCCTGTTTTTCACTGACACGCAGGATGCCATAACCAACATCATGGTCTTGCCCAATAATATTGGTATAAGTGTGGTGCATATAGTTATGGGTATAACGCCAGTCATTACCTGAACAGGTATTGTCCCAATCGTAGTTTTCGCCACGCAAACTTGGGTCATTGAGCCAGTCAAACTGACCGTGCATCACATTATGTCCAAGTTCCATATTTTCCACGATTTTAGACACACCTAGCATGGCTGTCCCCACCAGCCATACAGGTGGAATCCAACCACCAAACATCAACATGCCACGAGATGCGATTTCGGTATAACGCACAAAGTTACGTACTTTGTAGATATATTTTGAGTCTTCTTCACCCAGATTCTTCATCACGTTTAAACGGATTTCTTCGACACGGCGACCAAATTCCTGAACTTGTTCAGGGCTTAAATGTGCTGATTTTGATGCTGATTTTAATTCTACTGCCATATTCATAATCGTATTCCTTTAATTCTGAGTAACGCTTGATTTATAGGTCAATGGTCACAGGACTAAGTGCCTGACTGACGCACAATTTAATGGCTTGGTTAGGTTGATCATCAATTTCACCTGTAAGCAGGTTTTTGGTGACACCACTGACCTTGGTACAACTACAGCGATTACATACCCCCATACGGCAACCGTGTTGCGGACGTAATCCTGCTTCTTCTGCGCTACTCAATAAATTTGTGGTCGCAATAAACTCTTGTTGCGCTCTGCGGAAACTAATTGGTTGCGCTTCACTGCTCTGCTCAATTTGAACAGGCTGGAAAAATTCCTGATGAAAATTCGATGCAGAATTGCATTGTTGATAAATCTCCTGCGCCTGACGCATCATGGCATGGTGACCACAGGCATAGGCTTGCATGGTTTGAAAGTCAGGCACTCGCTCCGCCAAAAGTTCAACCGTTAAATGCTGCTTCTGTTGTGTGGTATTAAAAAAGTGATACTTCACCTGCGGATGCTGCTCTGCCAAAGCCAACATTTCGCTATGGAAGATTTCATCACGGTTAAAATACACTACGTGAACTTCTTTTAAATTCTGTGCAACAGCTTGTTGTAACAGTGAATAAATCGCTGTAATCCCCGAGCCTGATGCAATTAACAGTGCAGGTTGTGATCCTTGATGCAGAACAAAATCACCTTGCGCCTGTGAAATCTCAATACTGTCACCCACATGCAAAAGTTGCGCTGCGCTTGACACCAAGCCCTGTACTTTAATGCCCAGACGAATTTCGCCTTGTGCGGTAACATCAATAATTGAGTAGCTACGTTGATGATAAACCCCGTGAATCATCAAGGTGAGCAAAATACTTTGACCTGCACGTACCGCAGCGATATCAAAGTTTTTGTTTGGTTTTAAAGTCAATAAAACCATATCTTTACTTAAAGACTGTACCCCAGTCACTTCAGCAAGGATGCGTTTCCATGCAAAAGTCGGCTTGATTTTCTGTAAGATAAAATCAACAAAATCTTCTCTAACCCAATGTGGCTGATAGCTTAACTGTGCGTTCATAAGTTCCTCGTTTTGTATCTGGCTATTTATCTTGAGTGAACGTATGTTCATGTAGTGAACATATGTACACTATATTTATTTGTGTTCACTGAGTCAACACCTGTTCACTAATTTTTTGAATATTTTTTATTCTTTTTTATAAATGGCTAAAAATCATGAAAAAATAAGTGATTTAAACCTAATGCTTTTTGCCCAGCCACAATGCCCTGGTTTTGGACAAGCAGGAATCTCTCTTATTTAGCAATGGTTGGGACTAAAAAAGTTTTGTTTTTTTTGCTAGACTCTGCTGTATGGTTTTAATGGAACTTATTCATGTCGATTAGAGATGAACGAAAACAACAGAGTCGGCAGGCTCTACTGGATGCAGCACTTCATCTCAGTACCTCTGGGCGCTCATTTAGTAGCATCAGTTTGCGCGAGGTGGCTCGCGAAGTTGGGTTGGTGCCAACGGCGTTCTATCGTCATTTTCAGGACATGGATACATTGGGACAGGAACTGGTTGACCAAGTGTCACTCCATTTAAAAAGCCTGATCCACCAGTTGGGGCAAAGCTATCTACAGCATGGCGGAAGCGCCAAAACCCGTACCAGCATTGAACTGTTTGTACAGGCAGTCAACCATAGCCCGCAGCAGTGGCAATTCATGATTGCTGAACGCTGGGGCGGTTCGGAGACAGTGCGTATCGCTATCGCACGGGAAATTGAGTTTTTGATTGAGGACCTTGCCATTGACTTGTGCAAGCTTGAAACCTTTAAGCACATTAAAGAGTCCAAGGACCTGCAAGTGCTATCCACCATCCTGATCAATATGTCATTTACATGGGCCATGACCTGGATCAACCTCCCGAAACAGTTCACGATTGATCATTTACTCGAACAACAGAACCTGTTTATTGACAATGCGGCAACTCAGGTACGCTTATTATTCCGTGGCATCTCCAACTGGGAACCACAAAACGCCTGATCATATCTAGGCCATGGTTTGATATATAAAAGCATTGTCTAACGTTGTTATGCATTAGACAATAGTGCGATGCCGTTTAGAACACTATGAGGAGCTATAAGCACCATGAATCCTGATCGTCATACCCAGTTCTTAATTCGTAAAGAAAAAATTTTGCAGGTTGCGGAAAAGCTATTACTCGAAAACAACCAAGAAATGACCCTAGATGAACTGGTTGCCGAACTGGATATTGCCAAAGGCACCTTGTACAAACATTTCCGCAGCAAGAATGAGTTGCTACTGGAACTGATTATTCAGAATGAAAAGGAAATTTTAAAAATTTCAGAAAAATATAACACTGATGTCAAGGAATATGCGCCTCGTTATATGCTTTATCATTTAACGTCACCGAGTCGTACGATTTTACTGCATCAGTTAGAAGAACATCTGACTATGACTGAGTCCAAGCTCAAACATTTGTTCGATGAGCTGTATGCGATCCGTCAACAGCGTATTGTTTCACTAAAAGATATGACTGAAAAATATTTAAAATCACAGAATTATGATATGTCGATTCGTGATTATCTTTCTTATATCTGGTCACTCACTTACGGCGCGGCTTTATTATTAAATTCAAGCTATTATCAACGTTCGATTGGTTCCCGCCAGAAGCTGATCAACCTCTATGTCAGTCAGGCGCTGTCACTACCGACCCAGACGGTACAGATTGACTTAAAAGAGTTTCAACTGGAACAGTCCTAAAATAAAAAGGACTGTATTGAACAGTCCTTTTTTACGCTACAAACCAGTAAATTACTTACCGCCCTTACGTTCTTTTTCAAGCAGATAGTCAACTACCTGGGTGACCTTGCCATCTTCACCCTGCACCACATATTTGCCCGCGACCACTACGGCTGGCACACCCGTCAACTGGTATTGCTGTGCCAACTGATTAGATTCAGCCACTTTTGCAGTGATCGGGAATGAGTTAAACATGCTGTTGAACTTCTGCTCAGGCACACCATAGTTTGCAAAGAATTTTGCCTGTGAAGCCTGATCAAAAATCTGCTGACCACCATCATGGATGG
The DNA here is from genome assembly GCF_029845285.1 of Acinetobacter sp. GD03645. Taxonomy (NCBI): domain Bacteria; kingdom Pseudomonadati; phylum Pseudomonadota; class Gammaproteobacteria; order Moraxellales; family Moraxellaceae; genus Acinetobacter; species Acinetobacter sp. GD03645. The sequence continues at coordinate 39,748 of NZ_JAOCLL010000023.1, forward strand.
CGTGGAACAGTGGAATATGGGTTTTCTTACGCACACCCAGTGCCTCTGACACATAGTAGCCACGGGCACCCTGTTCCCATACCTTGTTCATTGCCGCTGGGGTACGCAGGAAATAGACATCTTTTGGAATTTTCTTTAACCATGCCTGCATGTGCGGTTCAAGCTTGAAGCAGTGCGGGCATCCATACCAGAAGAATTCACGTACTTCGATTTGGCCTGCTGGCGCCGCGGTCTTACCTGGGTTGGCCACCACGGTATAGTCCTTGCCAGCAACAAAATCCGCAGCCATTGCATTCATTGAAAACGCCATTACAACTGCACTTAAACCACTTAATACTAACTTTTTCATTGAGTTTGCTTTTCCTCTAAGCATTTTTCGTAAGTTTATATGCTAAATATAAAACAAACACGACCAATTCGTTTTGCTTCTGTGAAGTTTTTTATTGGATTTATCGCTTTTTTTTCCAGAATCGCTACACTACCAACAGATTAAACCAAAATAATCATCCTAATATGAATGAGGTGACACCATGTCGCAGTTGAATGTTGATCCACAGGAAATCGCAAAATTTGAGGCCTTGGCTGCCAAATGGTGGGATCAGCATTCCGAGTTTCGCCCCCTGCATCAAATCAATCCGTTGCGCTTAAACTGGATTGATGAGCGGGTTGGTGGGCTGGCGGGCAAGAAAGTGCTGGATGTGGGCTGTGGTGGTGGTATTCTGGCGGAAAGCATGGCACGCCGTGGTGCCAATGTGCTGGGCATTGATATGGGCGAGGCACCACTTGCGGTGGGCCGTCTGCATGCACAGCAGGACAATGTACAGAATATTGAATATCGTCAGATTCCCGTTGAGCAACTGGCTCAGGAACAGGCAGGACAATACGATGTGGTGACCTGTATGGAAATGATGGAGCATGTGCCTGATCCCGCTTCCATCGTCAAGGCTTGCCAAAGTTTAGTTAAACCAGGTGGTCATGTGTTCTTCTCCACCATCAACCGTAATCCCAAATCCTACTTGTTTGCGATTATCGGTGCGGAATATGTGCTGCGCCTACTGCCAAAAGGCACCCATGACTATCATAAATTCATTCGTCCTTCTGAAATGGCACATGATATCCGCAATGCGGGCTTAACCCTGAAAGAAATGACGGGCCTGCATTACAATCCGATCACCAAGCATTACTGGCTGGCACCCAATGTTGATGTCAATTACATGGTTCATACAGTCAATACAGGTGCCTAATGAAAGCGGTTTTATTTGATCTTGATGGTACCCTGATTGACACAGCGGCGGACTTTGTCCGTATTATCCAGCAAATGTGCCGTGATGAGCAGCGTCCTGTGGTGGAGGCGGAAATCATCCGAACCCAGGTGTCTGAAGGTGCACGTGCGATGGTCAAACTGGTTTATCCTGAAATGGATGTAACAGACCCAGTATTTTTGGCGCATCGTCAGCGTTTTTTGGATATCTACGGCGATAAAATCGTAGTGGATACTGATTTATTTACAGGCATGTATCCTTTGCTTGAGGAACTCGAAGCCCGTCAAATCCCCTGGGGTATTGTCACCAATAAACCGCGTGGTTTAAGTGAATTGCTACTGGCCGCCCTAAACCTGACCGAACGCTGCGCGGTACTGGTGTGTCCAGAGGATGTCAGCAAAACCAAGCCTGACCCTGAACCGATGTATTTGGCGGCGAAACAGCTGAATCTGGAGGCCAAGGACATTATCTATGTGGGGGATCACCCACGTGATATTGATGCAGGGCGCAATGCGGAGATGTACACGATTTTGGCGGCCTATGGTTACTTGCCTGTTGAGTCCCGTGATGACCTGCTGGCATGGCAGGCCGATGCGATTATTCAAAGCGTGCCTGAACTTCACCAACTGTTAAAAAATAAAATCGCGGTTTTAGCCGAAAATCAGGGTATGATGGGCTAAGCATACAAGATAACAATAGGAGGTATAACAATGAAATATTCAGAATATCAACCTCGTCCAGACCTGCTCAAGGATCGCATTATCCTGATTACAGGTGCAGGTGATGGAATTGGGCGTGCCGCTGCTATTAGTTATGCCTTACATGGCGCTACGGTTGTGCTTCATGGTCGTACCCTGAACAAACTCGAAGTCATCTATGATGAAATTGAGGGGCTGGGTGCACCACAGCCTGCCATTCTGCCCTTACAGCTTTCAACCGCCTCCAGCCATGACTATGAGCTTCTGGTCAATACACTGGAACAGCAGTTTGGCCGTTTAGACGGTATCCTGCACAATGCGGGCATGCTGGGTGACCGTGTTGAACTGGCGCATTATCCAATTGATGTCTGGGATGACGTGCTGTCCGTCAACCTGCGTGCGCCTTTTGCCATGACACAGGCACTGCTTCCACTGCTGCAAAAATCGGCACACGCCTCGGTGGTGTTTACCAGTTCCAGTGTGGGACGTGAACCACGTGCGCTGTGGGGTGCCTATTCAGTCTCCAAGGTGGCTACGGAAGCCATGAGCAAGATTTTTGCCGCGGAGAATAGCTATCCAAATATCCGTTTTAACTGCATCAATCCAGGGGGCACACGCACCGCCATGCGCGCCAAGGCCTATCCTGATGAAGACCCGAAAGTGCTGCCAACAGCTGACGAGATTATGCCTGCCTATCTTTACCTCATGGGTGATGATAGTCTTGACATGAATGGTCAGAGCATTGATGCGCAGGCCTAGGTTTTCAGCATCAACCAACAATGGGCCTGCGTGTCACAGCCCATCGTTTTTAAAGGGGAACTGGGGAGAATCTCCATCTTTTTAATGGAATAATGAATTGATCTTCACAGTTTCTCTGCATTTTTAGAGTACAGTTTTCCCATGAGAGACATCCGCCTAGGTGCATCATGAAAAAAATTTTCATCATCTTGATATTAGGTTCAACCACCCTTTTCAGCAGTATGGGTAGTTTTGCAGGCCCGCATTTTGACCGTGACGATTCCCGTGGCGGTGGTTGGCAGGGCCGCAACCTTGAACGTGATGATGATCCGCGCGGCAACTGGCAGGGTCGTCCAGGAGAGGAAAACCGTGATCGTGAGCGCCGCATGCGTCAGGAACGCGGTGTTGAACGCCTGAAGCAGCATCGCTGGCAGGCTGGCTATGTCATGCCACAGCACTACCGTGGTAACAGCTACAAGGTTGACTACAAGGACAATAATCTGCCAAAACCAGGCCGTAACGAGCAATGGTACAAAATCAACAATGACTACATCCTGGTCAACTCGGATGACAATAGCATTGTGCGCATCATGGGATTCTAGGCATTTTCCCATGTGCAGGTTCAATAAACTTGGGCCGTTGTTTTAGGAATAGATTTATCTTTTCATTTTTTTCGTTAGAATCAGATCAATTGATAGCGATCTGAGATCAACATGGCGAACCAAATCACTGAAATATCACAGAGTAGCACACAGGATTATGTGCATTGGTTTCGCCATTCCGCACCCTATATCAATGCACACCGCCATAAAACCTTTGTGCTGATGTTTGGTGGTGAGGCGGTTCAGCATAAAAATTTCCAGCACATCATCCATGATATTGCCCTGTTGCATTCGCTCGGCATCCGCCTGATTCTGGTACACGGCGCACGACCACAGATTAACCAGAACCTTACTGAACGAAATATTGAAACACCTTTCCACCAAAACCGCCGCATTACCACACGTGAGTCACTGCGTGGGGTGATGAATGCCGTGGGTTCAATTCGCCTGGAAATTGAGGCGCTGCTTTCGATGGGACTTGCCAACTCACCCATGTACGGCGCTCGCATTGATGTGGTTTCGGGCAATTTTGTCACCGCCAAGCCCTATGGCATCCGTGACGGCGTTGACTTCCAGCTTACAGGCGATGTCCGCTCAATTGACACCGATGCCATCCATCGTCATCTGGATAATCACAACATTGTGCTGTTGGGGCCAACGGGTTACTCGACCACAGGTGAAGTGTTTAATTTGCTGGCTGAGGAAGTGGCCACCAAAACAGCAACCATGTTAAAGGCGGATAAGCTAATTTTTCTGGGTGAACAGCAAGGTTTAATGGATGCCAAACAGCAGTTGCTACGTGAACTCAGCCCACGTCAGCTTGATCCCTATATTCAGCAATACCAAAACCAGTCTCCTGAATTTGCCCTACATTTAAAACAGGCGCAACAGGCTTCCCTGTCAGGCGTGCACCGCGTACACCTGATTTCCTATGCCTATGATGGCGCACTGATTGAGGAACTGTTCACCCGTGATGGCATTGGCACCATGATTACCGATGCCCATTATGAGGAGGTACGGATTGCCAATATCCATGACGTGGGCGGCCTGATGAACCTGCTGCGTCCACTGGAGCAGGAAGGTATTCTGGTGTATCGCTCCCGCGAACGCCTTGAAAGTGAGATTGAGCAGTTTGCCGTGATTGAACGTGATGGCATGATTCTGGCCTGTGCCGCACTCTATCCGATTCCAGCGGAAGCCAATGAAAAACGTTCTGCCGAAATCGCCTGTGTTGCTGTCGACTCCAGTTACCGTAAGTCCAATCGTGGTAGCCAGATTTTGCAGTTTCTGGAAAGCAGGGCCAAACAGCAAGGTATTCAGCAACTGTTTGTCCTCACCACACGCACGGCGCACTGGTTTCTGGAACATGGCTTTAGCCCTGCCAGCGTGGATGACCTGCCAAATGCACGTCAGGCACTTTATAACTATCAACGTAATTCTTTGGTATTTAAAAAATCCCTTGGCTAATGCCTCTGGAGATATTGTTATTTTTGATAATGATATCTCCGCATCCTGTCTTTTTATTATATCTGCCCTGAGCAAAACGATAGCCTTAAAATAGAAAAATATTAAAAACAATAATTTATAAAAATGAAGCCCCTTTTTGACATCTATACCCACGATAAGCATATCCAATATTCTGTTTTGCACTTTTTTAGATAAACAAAGCCTGATTAGTTATTTTTTATGCAATAAAAAAAGTTTTAGTTTGATTGCTCAGCTTATTTCATCTTTTAATTTTCGGGGAGCACAACCAGCATGGCCATTTCTATCAATCGTTTATGGACACAACCTATCCTGATTACAGCAATGCTTGCCAGCTTGGTTAATATCACAGGTTGTGCAAAACAGACTGAGCAGCAAGAGGCCAAACCACAAGAAACCACAACATTAAATATCGGCTTTCAGAAGTATGGGATTTTGCCGATTGTTAAAGCAAAAGGGGAACTAGAAAAAAACCTGGCTGCTCAAGGTGTAAATGTCAAATGGGTGGAGTTTCCAGCGGGTCCACAACTTCTGGAAGGCTTGAATGTTGGCAGTGTCTCTTTGGGTGAGGCGGGTGAAGCCCCACCTATTTTCGCTCAGGCAGCCAATCCCAATTTGGTCTATGTGGCCAACCAGCCAGCAGCACCTACTGCTGAAGCCCTGATTGTACAAAAAGATTCCCCAATTCAATCCGTACAAGACCTGAAAGGCAAACGTATTGCACTGAACAAAGGTTCAAATGTTCACTATTTATTATTGAAACTGTTAGAAGCCAACAACCTCACCCTCAATGACATCCAGCCTGTCTATCTACCACCCTCAGATGCCCGTGCCGCCTTTGAAAAGGGCGCAGTTGATGCCTGGGTGATTTGGGACCCGTTCCTGGCTGCGGCGGAACATCAGGTACATGCGCGTGTCATTGCCAATGGCGAGCATTTGGTCAGCAATTACCAGTTCTATTTAGCGGACCGTAAATTTGCTGAAAACCATCCTGAAATTTTAAAGACCGTTGTTCAAACCTTGAACCAGACCACCGACTGGGTCAAGACCCATCCAGATGATGCCGCGAAACTACTGGAAAAACCAACCGCACTGGAATTTGAGGTGTTAAAAGCGTCGATTTCACGCATGGGCTTCGGAGTTCAGCCCATCTCTGAAAAGGTTGCCAAGGAACAGCAATATGTTGCTGATGCATTCTACGCGCAAAAACTGATTCCAAAACAGTTGGTGATTCAGGACGCGTTACTTAAGAACGAAATCAGGTAACAGGAGGAACGGGTATGAAAGTATGGTCTCAGATTTCGCTCACCAGTCTGGTCATCAGTACTCTTTTCCTGAATGGTTGTCACAAACCTGAAGCATCGGCACAGGAAACAGCTTCATCCCCTGCAAGCCAGACTGTCAAAACGCTTTCAATTGGTTTCCAGAAATCATCGCTCAACTTACTGGTTGCAAGACAACAAAAACTATTCGAGCAGGAATTTCCAAATGCCAAAATTGAATGGCGTGAGTTTCCTGCTGGCCCACAAATGCTGGAGGCACTGGCGGTAGGTGCGGTTGATTTTGGCTATGTGGGCAATACGCCGCCGATCTTCGCACAGGCTGCGGCAAAGCCATTGAGCTATGTTGCCTATGAAGTGGTTGCTCCAGATGCACAGGCAATTTTGGTACATGCCGATGGCAAGGTTAAGGTGCTGCAAGACCTAAAGGGTAAACGGATTGCAGTACAAAAAGGTTCAAGTGCCCATGAGCTATTGGCAAAGACCCTACAGAAAGCAGGCCTGTCGTGGCAGGACATTCAACCCATCTGGCTGCCTCCAGCAGATGCCCGCGCCGCTTTTGATAAACAGGCGGTTGATGCCTGGGTGATTTGGGAACCCTATCTGGGGACGGCGGAAATACAGGGCCATACCCGTACCCTCATTGATGGGTCCGCCTTTCCAACCACCTATTCATTTTATATTGGCAGCCCTGATTTTATTAAGCAGCATCCTGAGGCTGCACAAAAATTTATCAATAGCGTCAATGTGGCCGACCAGTGGATTGTGAAATATCAGGATCAGGCTTTACAGATTTACGCACAAAGCACAGGACTGAATACCCAGATCGCACAGCGGGTTTTAGACAAGCGCCCAAAACCCTCGCCTGTACATGCACTCACGGCCGAGGTGATCAACAATCAGCAACAGATCGCCGATCTATTTAAACAGGAACAGCTTATCCCTGTACAGATCGACATTCAGCAAAGTGTCTGGTCTGCCAAATAAATTTTTTACTTTTTCATAAGGAACATCGACATGAATATTTTCTGGTTTATCCCCACTCACGGTGACAGTCGTTATCTAGGCACCAGCAAGGGTGCGCGTCAGGTCGATCATGCCTATATGAAACAGATTGCGGTGGCAGTCGACAACCTGGGCTATGATGGCGTACTGATTCCAACAGGCCGTTCCTGTGAAGACCCGTGGATTACCGCTGCCAGCCTGATTGATGCCACCCGACAACTTAAGTTTTTGGTGGCCCTCCGTCCAGGCATCACCACGCCTGCGCTCGCCGCCCGCATGGCGGCGACCTTTGACCGTCTTTCCAATGGTCGTATCCTGCTCAACCTTGTCACAGGTGGAGATGAGCAGGAACTCAAAGGCGATGGCCTGTATGAGGACCACAGCACCCGTTATCAGACTGCTTCTGAATATGTCAAAATCTGGCGTGAAATCCTGACCCGCTCGCATACAGGTGAACCTTTCACTTTTCATGGCGAACGCTTAAGCGTCGATGATGCCAAACTGCTCTACCCACCTGTGCAACAGCCTTATCCCCCGTTATGGTTTGGTGGCTCATCCGAAGCGGCGACTGAGCTGGCAGCAGAACAGGTTGATACCTATCTGACTTGGGGTGAACCACCTGCCGCAGTCAAGGAAAAAATCCAACATTTACGTGCCAAAGCTGCCGCTAAAGGCAGAACCCTAAATTACGGCATTCGCCTGCATGTGATTGTACGTGAAACCAATGAACAGGCCTGGGCAGCAGGGGATGAACTGATCCAGTATCTGGATGATGCCACCATTGCTGCGGCACAAAAGAAATTTGCGCAAATGGATTCAGTGGGCCAGCAACGCATGGCTGCACTGCATGGTGGACGTAAGGATCAACTGGAAGTTTCACCTAACCTCTGGGCAGGCATTGGTCTGGTTCGTGGTGGTGCGGGTACGGCATTGGTAGGAGACCCTGAAACAGTGGCTGCACGAATTCAGGAATATGCAGATTTAGGCATTGATACCTTTATTTTCTCAGGCTATCCACATCTGGAAGAATCAATTCGTTTTGCAGAACTGGTGTTTCCACTCTTGCCACTAAAAACTCAAAAGAAATTAGTACAACCGCACTTAACAGGACCATTTGGGGAGATCATTGCCAACAACTACGTCCCTGAGACCATAGAAGCAAAAAATCTGGTCAAGGAGACAGCATGAGTGCAAAAGTTTTCTTAAATAACGTTTCACGTGGAACACAGCAGCTCGGCAAAGGCCTGTTACCGTGGCTGTTTCCGATCTTATTGATCGCCATCTGGCAAATTGCTTCAAGTACAGGCTTACTGCAAAGTCGGGTTCTGCCCGCCCCCACTGCTGTGGTCAGTGCCTTTTGGCACCTGCTCATCAGTGGTGAGCTTTGGCAGCATGTCAAGGTCAGTGCTGGACGGGCTTTACTCGGCTTATTGGTAGGTGGGGGGCTGGGGCTAGTTCTCGGCTTGCTGAATGGCTCATCCCGTGTTGCATCGACCTTGCTGGACACCACTTTGCAAATGATCCGCAACATCCCTGCACTCGCCCTGATTCCACTGGTGATCTTATGGTTTGGCATTGATGAAACAGCCAAGTTGTTTCTAGTGGCAGTCGGGGTGTTTTTCCCAATCTATATCAATACCTATCATGGCATCCGTTCAGTTGATCCGCAGCTGATTGAAATGGGTAAAAGCTATGGGCTGAACCGCTGGCAACTGTATAAAGACATTATTTTACCAGGTGCCATGCCCTCCATTTTAGTGGGGCTACGTTTCTCTCTCGGTTTGGTGTGGGTATTGCTGATCGTTGCTGAAACCATTTCTGCCCAGTCAGGCATTGGTTATATGACCATGAATGCACGGGAGTTTTTACAAACTGATATCGTACTGGTGGGTATCCTGCTGTATGCCTTGCTGGGGAAACTGGCCGATGTCTTTGCACAACTGCTGGAACGTTATTTATTACGCTGGCATTCAGGTTATCAAAAATAATAAAGGAAAATAAACATGAGCAACCTCAATCTAAACCTATATGAAAATAATTTCATCCAGCCCATTATTGAGCCAGAAACCACAAGCGCCCCAGCCAATGGTGCAGATATCCTGATTGAGCAACTGTATAAGTTCTATGGCGAGGTCAAGGTGCTTGAGGATCTTGATTTAAACATTCAGGCAGGCGAGTTTGTTGCCATTGTCGGGCGCAGTGGCTGTGGTAAAAGCACCCTGCTACGCCTAATCGCGCAATTGGAAAAGACCAGCTATGGTGAAATCAAGTTCCAGTCCGCACGCAACTTCCGTGAGGGCATCACCAGTGACGACATTCGGGTGATGTTTCAGGATCCACGCCTGCTACCCTGGAAAAGTGTCTTGCAAAATGTGCAACTGGGATTGGCCAAAAGTCAGCATGGGCTTGCAGAGCAACTTCTGGAAAAAGTCGGCCTAAAGGAAAAAGCCACACAATGGCCTGCCCAGCTATCAGGCGGTCAGCGTCAACGTGCCGCACTGGCTCGGGCATTGTCACATGCGCCGCGTATCCTGTTGCTGGATGAACCACTTGGTGCACTGGACGCACTTACCCGTCTGGAAATGCAGAACCTGATTGAACGCCTCTGGAAAGAACAGGGCTTTACCGCAATTCTGGTGACACATGATGTCAGTGAAGCAGTACAGCTTGCTGACCGAATTATTCTGCTGGATCAGGGGCATATTGCGCATAATTTTCAGGTCAATCTTCCGCGTCCACGCAAAAAAAGTATTGCTTTTGCCCAGTTGGAACAACAGGTCCTTGATGCGGTTTTAGCCACCTAAAACCGCTTTTGCCCATCTCAAAAAACACATTTCAAGAACAACAACCACTCGACAATTTCTCGCAATGACTGAGAAATTATTTACAAAATATGTCTTACCCATTTTAGATTTCAATAATTATCAAACACATCGTGACTACTGGTCTGGCAATCCCTGCTTTTTCGATAAAAAAATGCGGTTATTTTGCACAAATCTGCCAATTTATCTTACAATGTCAATGACATTTTTTGAATCAAGCTCGCAGATGGAACAGAAAAAGAGTACACAAAAGCGCAATCAACTGCTGAATGCTGCCCTGGATGTTTTTTCCGTCTATGGATTTAGTGGTGCAAGTCTGGATGAAATTGCACAACTGGCAAATATGCATAAATCCAATATCTTTTATTATTATGAAAACAAAGAGTCACTGTATGTTGAAGTGCTCACCACCGTGCTGCAAAAATGGCTGGCACCTTTACAAATATTGGAAGTCGAACTTGAGCCAACTGAGGCCTTAACTCATTATTTGATGCAAAAAATCGAAAGTTCAAAAGATCAGCCCAAAGCTTCTCGTTTATTTGCATTGGAAATCATTCAGGGTGCACCACATATTTTACCGATTTTAAAAGGTCCATTGAAAAAGCTGTTTAAACGCAAAACCAAAGTGATTGAGACTTGGCAGGAACAAGGCAAATTATCCAAAGAAATTGATGCAGAATTATTAATTATCAATATTTGGGCGATCACCCAAAACTATGCGGATTTTTCTACTCAAATGGAAATGGTCACAGGCAAGACCCTGCGCAACCGCAGTATGTATCAACGCACCATTGAGCATACGGTACACTTGATGCTGTATGGTGTGTTGCCACGTTAAAACCAGAAAGCATTGAACAGGCCTATCTCAACAGATAGGCTTTTTTATTTAAAAATGTGTCTGGTATAAGGCCAATAATTTCTGTGCCCCCACCAGCAGATTTTCCTCCCAGTCCAGATGCGCAGTATCGTTGGCGCCATCGGTAATATACTTGACTGAAATCAGGCGCACCCCCAGCTTCTGACACACTTTAGCGAGGGCATAGGCTTCCATGTCTACCAGATTACAGGATACTTTTGGTTGCCCTATTTCAAAAGAGTCGCCTGTACCACAAATGCCTTTAGGCAAATGTTCAAAATGCGGCTGGGCATGAATTTCGGCAGGAATGTCTTCATCCATTGGTGTCACGCCCACGGCAAACCCCAGTGGTGAAACGTCCATGTCCCGTTGCACAAAGGTGATCACCTCAACCAGACTGTGTGCATCAAAGTGCGAGCTACCCGCACTGCCTAGATTGATCAGGGTTTTACAGCCAGTTTTCTGAATCACCTCAAAGGCTTTAAATGCCGCATTGATTTTGCCAATGCCACTATAGTGAACCTGAATGCCTGCCTGTTCAAACAGGCCCTTTGATTCATTCGGCAATGCCATAATTAAAGCAATCTCAGACTGCATCGTGATCACCCAACAATTTAAAATGCGTAGTGTAGCGGATTATCCAACAGAATGAAGCAGGGTCAGCAATTGCCCTAAAAACCCTTTCTCCGAATTTTTTGCTGATGAAAAACACAACAACAAGACGAAACGCCGAGAATATGGCAATATATAGCCTTTGCAAAATTCACTGTATTTAACGCCCATGAAGTTGCTTCGTCTCAACGCATTATCGCCAGATTTTCAGTTAGCCCCAACTGCGGTCACGATTGGCAATTTTGATGGTGTCCATTTGGGACATCAGGCGATGATTGCCCAGCTTAAAATGCTGGCAAGCGCCAAAGGCTTAAAAACACTGGTGATGATTTTTGAGCCACAGCCACTCGAATTCTTTCAGGGCTATGATGCTCCACCACGCATCAACTCCCTACGTGAAAAAGTAGAATATTTAACAGAGCTGGGCGTGGACTACATTGCTGTGGCAAAGTTTGACCAGCACTTTAGAAGCATGAATGCCACCGCCTTTGCCGATTTGCTCAAGAACAAACTGAACGCACAAAGTCTGGTGCTGGGCGATGACTTCCATTTTGGCAAGGACCGTCAGGGCAACAGCGAGTTTCTACGCGAATATGGCTTTGATGTCACCAATTTAAATACAGTGGCATTGAATGGAGAACGGGTCAGTTCAACCCGTATCCGTCAGGTTCTACAGCAGGGCGACCTTGCTTTGGCGGCAAAGCTGCTGGGCCGTCCCTACAGCATCACGGGACGGGTGCAATATGGCGACCAGATTGGACGCACCCTTGATTTTCCAACCATCAATGTCCGTTTAAACCGTCACAAACCCTGTTTAAATGGTATTTATGCGGTGGATGTGTTGTGTGAAAACGCCTCACTGACCGCAAAGATCAAACATGCGGATGCGACACGAAATGGCATCAAAGGCTATCAAAATGACAGCCTGTTTGGCGCGGGTCATGTAGGAACCCGACCAGCCATCAAGCAGCAACAGCCTGAATGGCGATTAGAGGTACATTTCCCTGATGTTTCTGCTAATCTGTATGGCTTGTTGATGCGGGTAACTTTTCTTCACTATTTGCATGGTGAACTGAATTACCCTTCGCTTGAGGCACTCAAAGCTGGAATTGATGATGACGTGCAGAAATTACGGGACTACCGTAAGCGCACAGCAGAATTTCCTTTTTAAATTTAATTTTCATTTGTAATACATGTCAGTTTAGACTGATAAAACTGGAAGAAAACTTGCATGAGCGATAAGCAAACTCCTGAAAATGCAGTGGATTATAAAGCCACACTCAATTTGCCAGACACTGAATTTGCCATGAAAGCAAACTTGGCTGTGCGTGAAGCCAAATGGCTGGAAGAGTGGTATGCCGACAACATTTATCAGCAGATTCGCGCATCGCGTATTGGCAAGAAAAAATACATTTTGCACGATGGCCCTCCCTATGCCAATGGTCAAATCCATTTAGGTCATGCGGTGAATAAAGTCTTGAAAGACATCATTGTCAAAAGCCGTGTGATGGATGGCTTTGATGCACCTTATGTACCTGGTTGGGACTGTCACGGCTTACCGATTGAACTGAAAGTCGAAGAAAAAGTGGGTAAGGTTGGTGTAAAAGTAGATGCATCTACGTTCCGCAAAGCCTGCCGTGAATATGCTTACACCCAGGTTGAATTACAAAAGAAAGACTTCGTGCGTATGGGCGTATTTGGGGATTGGGATAATCCATATCTTACGATGAATTTTAAGCAAGAAGCAGACATCGTTCGTTCACTGGGTGCAATTGCCAAGGCAGGTCACATCGAACCTGGCCTGAAACCTGTGAACTGGTGCTTGGACTGTGGTTCTGCGCTAGCAGAGGCAGAAGTTGAATACGAAGATAAAAAATCTGATGCGATTGATGTTGGCTTCACCGTGGTTGATCTCAAAAATTTAAGCGCACGCTTGAATGTTGATGTTCAAGATGTGACTGATATTGTGATTTGGACAACTACACCGTGGACTTTACCTGCCAACCAGGCAGTTGCGGTACATGCCGACATTGACTATCAACTCGTACAAGTCTCGACTGATCGTGGCTCGCAAAACTTTATTCTTGCCAAAGATCTGGTTGAATCAGCAATCGAACGTTATCAGCTTGAAGATCCAGTGGTACTGGCTGATTTTAAAGGCTCAGCAATCGAAAATTTATTATTACAACATCCATTAATTACTGATCGTCAGGTCCCAGTGATTGTCGGTGAACACGTTATTGCCAGCAGTGGTACAGGCGCTGTACACACTGCACCTGGACATGGTGTGGACGATTATAAAGTCGGTTTACAGTACAATCTAAGAGTGGATAACCCCGTCGGCGGTAATGGCGTATATTTACCAACTGCACCGATTTTTGCAGGCGAGCACATCTATAAAGCCAATCCAAAAATTATCGAAGCATTAGGTGCTGTGGGTCGTTTATGGGCACATCAGCCGATCAAACACAGCTACCCACATTGCTGGCGTCACAAAACACCCATTATTTTCCGTGCAACACCACAATGGTTTATTAGCATGGATGCCAAAGGGTTACGTCAGACAGCCTTGAATGCGATTGAAAATGACATCGAGTTTGTTCCTGATTGGGGTAAAAATCGTATTCAGTCGATGATTGAAGGCCGTCCTGACTGGTGTATTTCACGCCAACGTACCTGGGGTGTACCGATCCCATTCTTTGTACACAAAGATACGAATGCTTTGCATCCACGTACACCAGAACTCATTGAAGAAGTTGCAAAACTGATCGAACAAGAAGGGATTGATGGTTGGTATAACCGTGAGGCCAGCGACTTCATTGGTGCAGATGCTGAACAATATAACGCAGTCCGCGATACATTAGACGTTTGGTTTGACTCTGGAACAACACACTACGCAGTACTACGTGAACGTGAAGAGTTACAAGATCCTGCTGATCTGTATCTTGAAGGTTCAGACCAACACCGTGGCTGGTTCCAATCTTCATTGTTAACTTCAATTGCGATCAATGAACGTGCGCCATATAAAGGTCTACTCACCCACGGTTTCGTCGTGGATGAGAAAGGTCGTAAGATGTCTAAGTCATTAGGCAACATCATCACCCCACAAGACATCATCAAAGATATGGGTGCAGATGGCTTACGCTTTTGGATCGCTTCTGCTGACTATCGTTATGAAATGACGGCTGGTAAAGAAATCTTTAGCCGTGCCTCTGATGGTTATCGTCGTATTCGAAATACCTTACGTTTCTTGTTGGCAAACCTGAATGGCTTCAAACCATCAACAGATGTTTTACCTGTAAACGAATTGATCGCATTAGACCAATACATCTTGCAACGTGCTGCTGAAGTGCAGAAAATAATTCAGCAAGCCTACGAAGAGATGAATTTCCATATTGTGACCAATGCATTGACCAACTTCTGTATTAATGACTTAGGTGGCTTCTATCTCGACATCATCAAAGATCGTCAGTACACCACCAAAGCCAACTCACAAGCACGTCGTTCTGCTCAAACAGCGCTGTATCATATAGTCCAAGCTTTTGTTCGCTGGATGGCACCTATCTTGAGCTTTACCGCGCAAGAAGCCTGGCCATTGATTCCTGAACAAACTGACAAATATGTATTCACGGCTGAATGGTATAACATCCCAACCGCATCAACAGCAAACTTACTTTCTGAAGCAGATTGGCAAACATTGATTAGCGTAAAATCAGCAGTAAATAAACAGATTGAAGCCGCACGTAACGCTAAACTGGTCGGTAGTAACTTATCTGCTAAAGTTGAACTTTGGGCAGATGAAGCTTTACAAAAATTATTAAACCAATTGGCTGATGAATTACGTTTTGTCTTGATCACCTCTCAAGTCATCGTTCATCCATATGCTGAACAAGGCGAAAGCACAGACCTCGCAGGTTTACGTGTGAAAGTTTCAGCAGCAGATGGTGAAAAATGTGTACGTTGCTGGCATGTGTTGCCAGATGTCAATACGCACATTGGCCATGCTGGTTTATGCGCTCGTTGTATTGTCAACGTCACAGGCAGTGGCGAAGTGAGAAAATATGCATAATTCTGTGCAATCAAGCCCAGCAAAGAAAAGCTTATTTCAATTTTATCCGCATAACCTACTTTGGCTTGGACTTTCTGTCCTTGCCATTGTATTGGATCAATGGACCAAATGGATTGCCAGCTCGCATTTAAATTATGCTGATCCTGTTCCAGTGCTGCCTTTTTTAAACTGGACCTTACTACATAATCATGGCGCAGCATTCAGCTTTCTGTCAGATGCGGGTGGTTGGCAACGTTACCTGTTCACCTCTTTAGCAGGCGTGGTCTCGGTTATTTTCATTTTCTGGCTGATGCGTATGCCTAAGAAAATGATCGTTCTACCTATGGCAATTGCCTTGATTCTAGGTGGTGCAATTGGCAATCTGATTGACCGTGTCAGTCTAGGTTATGTGGTTGATTTTATCCATGTTTACTACCAAAACAGCCATTTCCCAGCATTCAACCTTGCCGATAGTGCGATTACCCTAGGCACAATTTTGCTGCTGATCGATACGTTCTTCCTTGAGAAGAAACGCAACCAAAACGCGGATGCATAAGATGACTGAAATTATCCAACCAAACGAAGAAATTCGTATTCAAGATGGCTCAAAAGTCGACTTGCATTTTTCTGTATCTATTGAGAATGGTGTTGAAATCGACAACACCCGTAACCGTGAAGAGCCTGTAAGTCTGGTCATGGGCGATGGCAGCTTATTACCAGGATTTGAAAAGGCTTTATTTGGTTTACGTGCAGGTGATCGCCGTACCGTACATTTACCCCCTGAAGATGCTTTTGGTCCGTGGAATCCTGAAAACATCCAGACGTTCGATACAGTCAAGTTTGAACAACGCCCTATTGTTGGTCATATGATTGAGTTTGAAGACAAGGCCAAGGCAACGCTGTTTGGCGTGGTTAAATCGGTTAATGATGACATTACCGAAATTGATTTTAACCACCCGCTTGCAGGTAAAAACATTACCTTTGAGGTTGAAATCTTTAAGGTCACCCCTGCTGGACAGCAAGGCGTTCAATTGATGTAACACAAAAGCTCTCAAATGAGAGCTTTTTTAATCAATAAACAATTATAAAATCATTTAGATTTATTCAATTGCATTAAAAATCAATCCAACATCAGAAATATAGGAATCCACCCATGCTTATTTATATTATCGTTGGCAGCGTCCGTGAAAACCGAACCGCAATTAAGGTTGCCAATTGGCTACATCAAGAGGTTGGCAATTTTTCCTTAAAAGACATCCAAACAGAAATTATTGACTTAAAGGAATGGGATTTACCAATTTTTGCAGGTGCCCACCCACCCGCGACTGGAATCTATGATCAACCGAAGCAACAGCAATGGGCGGATAAAATTTCCGCGGCAGATGCGTTTATCCTCATCAGCCCTGAATATAATCATGGCTACAGTCCAGCCCTTAAAAATGCACTAGATTACATTGGGAAAGAATGGCAGGGTAAACCCGCAGCCTATATCGGCTATGGTTCAACCAATGGTTCACGTTCGATTGATCAAATCCGTCAGGTAGGCACACAACTTGGACTGATTGATTCCAACGCAGTTCTTGAAATCCGAGATATTTTTAAACGAAACCAAACGGAAACTTTTGAGGCAAATGAATTTGAAATTAAGGCACTCAAGGTCATTATTGAAAAATTACAGAAATATGATGTTAGATAAATGTAAGCTTAAACTTACAGTAATCAGGGTCATTAACGAATATACGGCTCTCAACTTTAGTTTTAATATACGAATCATAGAGAGACAGGAAGTCTCATTCAGAACAACAAGATGCACAGGATGTGGTTGTTTATAGGAAATAAACGACAATAAACTGAATATAAAGGTAGCTCTGTCAGGATGATGGGGCTTCTTTTTATTTATAATTTTTATGCATGACTTAAAGACTTTTAAGATACGCAACCACTTCGCCATGCTCTGCCATTTCAGCAAGCTGTAGGGCGGTATATTCGCCTTTATAAGCGACATTCGCGCCTTTACTCACCAAAATCTTCACTACGGCTAAATGATCGTTCTCAGCAGCAGCCTGTAATGCACTATAACCTTCATCATCGGTTTGGTTAGGATCTGTACCCTCTGCCAATAATTGCTCGACTTGTTCCACATCACCTAGAGATGCCCAATAGACAAGTTCAGGCAGACGCAGCTCGTCATCATCCTCAGGGAGCGGAGAGAAAGAGTTGAGTTTCATAGTTTAATTATCCAATTTTTGAGATTCTAAAATTAACTCCTCAAGCTTCAACCTTATAATACGTTGATTATAAAAATAAAAGGCATCTTGAAATTCTATAATAGAAAGCTTTCTATCAGATATACTTATTTTTGCTATTTTGATAATGCTGTAAGTCTGAATATCCATTTAAAAAATCAGATGTCACTTGAATAATAATCTAAGCTAGATATAGGCTTAACTATACATCCTACACATTTATTATTTTTGTTGCTTAAGATACTCAATCATTTCCTCAAGCACCTGTTGCCCCATCGTTTTCAGGACAAGATCGTTTAAATCACCAGACAAGAAACCAGACCAAGTCGTACTTGTTGAACCAGAAGAATGCGCATACCGTCCACCAGCAGACCAAACTTTCTGATCTGATGTAATAAAAGCTACATACAGTTCGCCTTCAGGGTCATCACATATCCATTCATGAATTACTCTAGGTGCTTGATATTGTTGCTTAGATTTTTTTAGACTCTTCCCTATTAAAAAACATAAATAGACAATCCCAATACCAGATAAAAATGTATATAAAATCACGCTAGTCCTATCTTAATTTATCATTCAACATATTATTAAAATAAAAATAAGTAAGAACTTATATCTTTGTCTTCTTTTCATTATAC
>NZ_JAOCLL010000024.1:0-57278 GCF_029845285.1 Acinetobacter sp. GD03645
AGAAACAAATGATTAGTTTAATTACTTATATAATTGATTGATTTTATAGAATTTCTAAAATTAACATAATACGCCTTATACGAAATTCTTGAAATTTCCTTATAAGCATCAATATTTTAAAGTAAGCCGTTCTAGGGTTCAGCGCACTAGAATGGTTTTTTCATGAATTTTTACGTTCCACGCCTATCTTTCAACTATTATTTCCAATAATTAATTACACTCAATAAAAAAGGAAGCTTTTGCTTCCTTTTCTCTTACATTTAAAACTTAGATGCCATATTTCTCACGATAAGCCTGCATATTTGCTAAAGCTTCTTTTTCACCTTTCACATCCAAATAATCCATCAAATCTTTCATTGTGATTAAAGCATGCACAGGAATTTCCAGTTCTTGCTGCACTTCCTGAATCGCAGAAAGCTCGCCCTGACCACGTTCCTGACGGTCTAGCGCAACCAAGACACCTGCAATGGTTGCTCCTGCATTTTTTAAGATCGTCACAACTTCGCGGATTGCAGTCCCCGCAGTGATCACATCATCAATGATCCAGACTTTCTGACCCGCAACCGATGCACCAACCAACACACCGCCTTCACCATGATCCTTTGCTTCCTTACGGTTAAAGCCCCAAGGCACGCTTTTACCATGCACCTGAGACAACGCCACCGCAGTTGCAGCAACAAAAGGAATGCCTTTATAGGCTGGACCAAAAATCACACCCACGTTGTCACACTGAACCAGTTTATCCGCATAGCCCTGTGCTAAAAGCGACAGTGCCTCACCATCATTCAGTAAACCCGCGTTAAAGAAATAAGGACTGACACGACCTGATTTTAAGGTAAACTCACCAAATTTAAGCACACCACGTGATAATGCGAGTTCGATAAAAGCTTGCGGATGAAATGACACAGGCGTGGTCATAAGGTGCTCCAAATTCTTCAATTGAGGTTAAACATACGCATGATACCAAAGGATAGCTATCCAAGTGATGTAAAAATTCTTCGCGTCGTTTCAATTAACGTCAACGGACTGCGTTCTTCCGTGACCAAGGGACTGCTGGAATGGTTGGAACAGTCGGGTGCCGATGTTGTGTGTATGCAGGAAAGCCGCATTACCCATGAACAGTGGACCGATAAATTCAAGCCTGAGGGCTGGCATACCCACCTGTTCCCTGCCGAACGTGCGGGCTATGCAGGTACGGCGATTTACAGCCGCCTCCCTTTTATTTCAGTACAAAACGGTTTGGGTTTTGAACTGGCCGATTCGCAGGGGCGTTTTATCACGGCTGAATTCGATCTGGGATTGTCACAGCCTGTTCATATTGCCTCGCTATACTTGCCATCAGGTTCAAGTGGTGACGAAGCGCAGGCGCGTAAGGATTTATTTCTACAGGAATACGCCCAAATATTAAAACAATGGCGGGATGAAAATAAATCAATTATTGTGTGTGGTGACTACAATATCGTACATAAGCGCATTGATATTAAAAACTGGTCAGGCAACCAGAAATCTTCAGGCTGCTTACCCCATGAAAGAGCATGGCTTGATCATATTTATGATGAACTGGGTTATGTCGATACATTCCGCGAAGTGCGAAAAGAGGCAGAATTATATTCATGGTGGTCAAATCGTGGGCAGGCCCGTGCAAAAAATGTGGGTTGGCGAATTGACTATCAGGCCTGTTCACCTGACTGGAAAATGCGGACTGCAAACGCATGGGTGTATAAAGAACAATGGTTTAGCGACCATGCCCCTGTCATTATTGACTATAAAATACACGAATAAGTGAACACTTGTTCACTTTGACCGTCTCTTTGGCTGACAGATTGTGTCGTTTTTTGTGTATTTTTATTTATCGGCTGTAACGGCATTATAGCACCACGGCACAGGGAAGCGGTCAGGATGACCAAAAAAGGATAGGAAGCCGTAGGAAGACAAAATAAACTTGGTTTAAGTTTATTTGCATGGATGAGACATTGGACGTTGAAATGAGACCCGCATGATCAGGAAGATTAAATGCGGGTTTTCTCTTTTTTAATCTTAGATATTTTTCACCCCGTTTGTCTGTAGCTTTTTTCATCAAAAAGCATGATTGATTTGATCATTTTAATTTTGCTCAACACACTGCTTCAATTTACTTGATAAACAGGGTCTGTTGACCATTTCAAACATGCATTGAGTTATAGGCTAAAAAACTCAACTGGCAAATCACCCTCTTTTTGCGTTAGGCTTTCAGCCATATCTTTTCTTGTTTTCTATGGTTTACAGCATGTTTAAAATTTATGGTATTAAAAACTGCAATTCAATGAAAAAAGCCTTTGATGCCTTACAGGCAAAGGGTATTGCCTATGAATTTCATGACTACAAAAAACAGGGAATTGATGCGGCAACTTTAGCGCTTTGGCTGAAAGAAATGGGTGCGGATAAGGTGCTGAATAAAAAAGGTACAACTTGGCGCAAGTTATCCGAAACGGAACAGGCCCATGCCAGCAGCAATGAGCAAAACCTGATTGAGACCCTCATTGCCCAACCTAGCCTGATAAAACGTCCAGTGCTGCAAACTCCACAGGGCTTTGTGATTGGCTTTGATGAGGCGACTTACCAGAATCTCTCCGCTTAAAGAAATAAAATAAAAAACCGAGTCACAGGACTCGGTTTTTTTCAGTTCAAACTCAAATTAGTTGGCACGAACCCAGGTCTGGTTACGACCTAGAGCGGCCACACCAATATAGCCACGCAGTTTAAGCTTTTTACCACCCTCGATGATTTCAGCTTTCAACTTATAGGTCTTGCCGTTTTTAGGGTCGATAATTGAACCCCCATCGTAATTCACACCACCGACATTTTTCAGGCCATGCACAATAGTCACGCCTTTAAGTGATTTGT
This sequence comes from Acinetobacter sp. GD03645, assembly GCF_029845285.1. Lineage (NCBI taxonomy): Bacteria > Pseudomonadati > Pseudomonadota > Gammaproteobacteria > Moraxellales > Moraxellaceae > Acinetobacter > Acinetobacter sp. GD03645. The sequence continues at coordinate 2,884 of NZ_JAOCLL010000024.1, forward strand.
TGTGATAGGTTCCTTCACATTTAGAGCAGGCATCTTCCTGACCTGGGACTAAATATTTTTGAATAGACGCTGTTAACGAACCGTCCTTTTGCTCAGTAAACTTCACAATCGCTTTTGGCTGCTTCGTTTCATCATCGATTGTCTGCCAAACGCTACCGTTCAATGCATCTGCCGCATTGGCAAAAGCGGTTAAACCGAGTAATCCTAGTGCTAAAGCAATTTTCTTCATTTTTGTAATATCCTTAAGGGGTCTTTCAAGACCACGAGTATTGGGAACTTTCGTCAATATTGCAATTCTTGATTATGACTATTTGGTATAACCTGAGTAAGAATCTTGAGGGGTATAAGCCCAACGCTTTATTCACCTATAAAATAAAGCTCAAGTGCCTGAACTCTCTTATTATTATACTGACCTAACAATATGGAAAAACTATGAAATTTGGTACTGTCTGGAAATATTATTTTACTGAATCGCTACTAAAAGCGACCATTCGCACGCCGAGTCAGTTTAATTTGGCCCCAAATGCTTTACGACCTTTGCTTGACCAACTTTGCCGTGTATTTCCAAAGCACCAAACCGTACAAATTCGTCCATTACGCCTGGCGGGTGTGCGTAGTGAAGAGATCAAGGCACAGGCTTCTGCAACCCAACTGATTCTCCACATTCATGGGGGTGCATTTTTTCTGGGTAACCTGAATACCCACCGCGCCCTAATGACGGATATTGCAGCGCGTACACAAATGCAGGTCATCCACGTGGATTATCCGCTTGCGCCTGAACACCCCTATCCTGAGGCAATCGACGCCATTTTTGATGTCTATCAGGCGCTTCTGGTACAGGGCATTCAACCGAAAGACATTATTGTTTCTGGTGACTCCTGTGGTGCCAATCTTGCGCTGGCCCTGTGTCTACGCCTGAAGCAGCAGCCAGAGCTGATGCCAAGCGGCTTAATTTTGATGTCACCTTATCTGGACCTGACCTTAACCAGTGAATCACTGCGTTTTAACCAGAAACATGATGCCCTGCTCTCCATAGAGGCGTTGCAGGCAGGCATCAACCATTATTTAAAAGATGGTACCCAGCCAGATGATCCACGTGTCTCACCCTTGTTTGATGACCTCAAGGGCCTGCCACCCACACTGGTTCAAGTGGGTTCAAAAGAGATTCTGCTGGATGATTCAAAACGCTTTAGGGAAAAGGCGGAGCAGGCGGGTGTCAAGGTTCGGTTCAAGCTCTACACAGGCATGTGGCATAATTTCCAGATGTTCAATGCATGGTTCCCTGAAGCAAAACAGGCACTGGCGGATATTGCGGATTTCGCCCATTCACTTGACCGTGACTAGGCGGCTTAAATTTTATGCAAAAATGGTCAGCTATGTCTGACCATTGTCACTCTTAATTTAATTTTGTCATCATAAAATAAATCTTATTGAATATTCAGATCATAGCCCCTTTTTCAAAAAATTTTCCCGTTATAATTTGCATTAAAAAGCCCAGAGCTAGACTTTTTTCTCATTCCAAAGATGTTATTGTTATTTTAATTATTATTCTTCAATATTTTGACGACAACTCTACAGTTCCTACGGAATCTCATTGCATATAAGGATGCATGCCAATGGTCAAGATTCGTTTTAATAGGTCAACTGACACAAAAAGATGGGGCCTCAGGCTTTTTTTGGAACATCAAATTGTAGTCAATTGGACCATACTTAAAAAAAGTATTTTATTACTGATACTTGCTGCTGTTATGAACCTGTTCTGGATCAGCTGGGATATTTTTGTCCTCACCCATCCAGCATATTCAGCATGGGTACATTTAAACCTGGTCTGGTCTCAGTTATGGACCAGCCTGATTATGCTTGTGGTTTTAGTGGCCCTCATTTTTCCCTGCCACTTTTATAGGGATCGGAAATGGGCAAAGGAGTTTCTTCCCCTCATTACGGTGCAGGTCTTTACCGCAATGCTTTGCCACAACAGCTATCTGGTGGGAAGCTTTAGTCCAGCAACCATGGTGGGTTATGTCAGCGTGGTGGGTGTGGGCTTGATCCTGTTTAACCGTAAAATGATTTACTGCGCCCTTGTGCCTGCCACCATTGCCCTGTTGTTCTGCAATTATATGAGCATTATCGGGGCACTCACCTACGCCCCATTGTTTAATATGGCGGAAATCAACAAGGTTGCAATGCATCCTTTCTGGGTGGGCAGCATGATGTTCTTCCTTGTTCCCATTCTACTTGCCTGCCTATTCCTGTTTGAGGTCTTGCTGACCCAGTGGCGCACACGGGAAACCGCCATTCAGGTCCTCAGCCGTCTTGACCCCCTCACCAATGTGCTGAACCGACGCAGCATCAGCAGCTATCTGGAAAAGCTGCACCAGCAGCCTGACCCGTTATATTCAATTGTGCTGCTCGATTTAGACCACTTTAAGAATATTAATGACCAGTTTGGGCACAGCATGGGCGATCAGGTGCTGGTTCAGGTGGCAAGATGTCTGGCAAACAACATACGTGACCTGGATGTGATTGGGCGTTTTGGTGGTGAGGAGTTTATTTTGCTACTGCCGAACACCACGACGGCACAGGCACAAAGTGTGGCGGAACGCTGCCGTCTGGCAATCTCCCACCTGAGCTTTATCACGGAATATCAGCAGGAATTCTCGGTCAGTGCCAGCTTTGGCATTAGCAGTTCAGTGAGTGCGGATGAACCCCATTTAATCATTAGTCAGGCCGATCAGGCATTGTATGCGGTCAAGGCCGATGGACGGAATCAGGTGAAAATCTTTACTGACCTTGCCATTGATTAAAGGTATTTCCAGCCATTTAGGGGAAATGGCTGGAAACTTTTCATATTATGCAGGTTGGAGTTCTATTCAACTTCGATATATCCTTAGGTTTTATTTATCAATCTTTCCAGATTTTAGGGCTTTAAATATTCATCACGACTTTTTCGATAAGGCTCATCAAACGCCACAAACATCTGCTCCTGTCTGGCTTCCGCAATCCATTGCTGCACGGATGCCAAAGACAATATCTTTTGCATATAGGCTTGGCTTGACGCCGATAATGGCAGCTTAAAACACTCAAAGCGCATCACCACAGGTGCATAAAACGCATCGGCAAGGCTAAACTCACCACATAAAAAGCTGTCCTCAGCTAGACGTTCAGACCAGATTTGCTCAATCCGTGCCACATCTGCACGGAGCTGGGCATTGTCCGCCCAAAGCTGCCTGCCAATATGCGCCAAATCCGCCTCAACATTCATTGGACAAAGATTGCGTAAGGTCTGGAAACTGCTGTGCATTTCGGCACTGATACAACGCGCCCTTGCCCGTAATGTTTTATCCTGCGGTAACAGCGCCTTTTCAGGGTGTTGCTCAGCCACATATTCACAGATGGCCAGACTGTCCCAAACCACCAGTTCCCCATCCACCAGCACGGGAACCTTACCTGTTGGGTTCAGCTTTAAAATTTCTGTCTTAAACTGGCTATCCGCTTCAAAGCTGTCGAATTGAACCCAATGTTCCTGAAAGGAAATACCCGCCTGCTTTAATAAAATCCATGGACGCATTGACCAGGTTGAATAGTTTTTATTGCCAATCAATAAGGTGTACATGCTTATAATTTTCCTTTAAATGCCGTGAGTTGTTGTAATAATTCGTTCTTTTTAAATGCGCCTGTCAAACGGAGCGGGCGGATTTCCTGTTGTTGCAGGTTCAGGAATAGATAGGTCGGTGGACCTAAAATATCCCATTGATTGAGCAGTGCCTGATGTGAGGCATCATAATGGCTTAAATCCAGTTTAATCAAATAGTAGGGAGCTAAAGCCTGTTGCACCTCAGCATCCTTTAAGATGCGATGTTCAATCGGCTGACATGCCACACACCAGTCGGCATACACGTCAATAATCATACCGCGATCTTTTGGCGCATTGGCCAGAATCTGCTGAAATTCATCGGCGGTTTGCGCCACATGCCATTCCGCCAGTTTCTCTGCCTGCACTGTGCTCAGGTTTTGCATATGCTGATATTGGTTAAAGGCAAGAAACGGAATTGCAATGATCAGCAGCAATGCATACAACCACTGCAACTGTCCCTTTTTCACAAAAAGGCGGTACACAGCATAACCAATAAAGGCCAAACCTAAAATCAGGCTAATTACCTGAATTGCCAACTCTGGCAACAAGGGACGAATAAAATAAATACTCAGTGCCAGCATCAGAAAGGCGAAAATCACCTTAATCTGGTGCATCCACTCACCTGCTTTTGGCAAGGCTTTCGCCCCCAACACACTGGCAAGCAACAGTGGAATCCCCATGCCAAAACCCAGCGTAAACAGCAATAATGCGCCCTGCCACTGGTTTTGGGTCTGGGAAATAAACAGTAATGTTCCCGCTAGAGGAGCGGTCATACATGGCCCGACCAGCAAGGCGGAGATCATACCCATGACACTGGCGCCAATCAGGGTTCCACCCTGCTGTACCGACTGCATATGGTCCAGCCGATTGACCAGTTTTTGCGGTAGCTTGATCTCAAACAGGCCAAACAGGTTTAAGGCGAACAGTACAAACAGCAGGCTAAAGGCCACCAGTGTGGCAGGCTGCTGCAACCAGCGCTGAAAGTTCAGTCCAGCCGCCGAGGCGATCAGGCCAAGCACCGCATAGACCATCGCCATACTCACCACAAAGGTCAGTGCAATTGTCCATGCCTTGACCCCTTTATGCTCACGGATAATCAACGAGGTGAGAATCGGCAGCATCGGCAACGAACATGGCGTAAACGCCAGTAAAATACCCAAACCCAGAAACAACAACAGGCTATAGGCAAGGGAATGCTGTTCCAGCGTGCTTGACCATTTCTGGTCTTGCGCCATGCCAGTTGAATTGTTGGAAGATACAGACACGGTAGCATCTGATGTTTCCACCCTGTCATTTGCGGCTGTCTGGGCATTTAAGGCGTTGGCAGAACGGGCGACATCCAGAAAGCGTTTTTGTGAGTTTAAACCTGTATTTTCCACACTGACCAAGCCATCGGCATCGGTCTGGAACTCAATGTTTTGCGGTGGATAGCAGATACGGTCTTTGGCACAGCCTTGCCAGCTCACCCGATAATGTTGCGATGCCTGTGTAGCAATACTGAATTCAACCTGCTGGTAATACACCTGGGTATGACCAAAATTCTCATCATACTGGTCAACCGCCTTGGGTAAATTCAAGGCGACCGCTTTATTGCCCTGCTGAACTTCAAATTTGTGTTGATACAAATAATAGTTGGGCTGAATGGTCCAGTGCAGACGCGCTTCATTGTTTTTGGTCGATTCAACCGAAAATGTAAATGCCTGTTCTGGGCTAAGCAATGGCGCTGAAATATTGTCCTGGGCATGGATGACCGTCCCACATAACAACAGTAAACTGCCAAGAAAATAACGGATCAGCTGAAAACTGTAGCCGCCCTGAACACACTTTTTCATTATGTTTTCTCTGCTGTCTCTCCAACACTCCCTATGAGGTCAACAGGAATTCAAGGGAGGCACATGGAGAGAGGTTTGATTAGAATAGGACAGAAACGCCAAAACCACCGTTGTAGCTTTTGCCACTGCCATTTAAATCGATCCCGACACTGGCATCCAGCTGGGCACGGTCATTGATGGCATAAACCAGACCTGTACCTAGGCCATATTCATAGTCCTGGCTTTCCGCCTTACGGTAGATAAATTCTGAGAAACCCGACAATTTACCCGCAATTTTATAGTCAATGGTCGGAACGGCGGTGACTGCCCAATCACTGTTCTGCGCCTCATAACGCATGGTAATGGATGTACCAACCAAGTCACTCAGCTCATACGCCACTGCCGAAGTCAGGCTGTAGATGTCGTCATGTGCAGTGAACTCGTCATTGCCCGTTGCAATAACCGCCTCAGCCAGCAAGGCCATGCTTAAACGGTCATCCTTGAGGTCAATGGCCTTTTTCAAGCCAATGCTGACATCACCCAAACCATGGATTTCCTTTTTCATGCCCGCATATTTGTTTTGCTGCCAGACAGGTCCCTGCCAGCCTAACTGGAGTTCAAGGCCATCGGTTAAACCTGTGCGCAACAGCATGTCAGCATTGAGCGTCAGGGTTTTGTCTTTTGCCCCAGCGACATTGTCCTGCTGATAGCTGACAGAAGGCAATCCCTGTTCCCAGGCCAGATGACCCACTGGTGTAATCCCCGTGCCCATGCCAGCCCCAGGGCGGTCAAAAGAAAAATCCGCCGCAAAAGTTGTGCTGACCATCATTGAGGCTGCAATAAAGCCCAATGTTTGAAGTGTTCTCATCATTCTCCCCTTTTTCATTCTACTGGCTAGGCTTATGCCGTTAACTCTTTTGACATTTTTGCGCCATGGCGACGTAGCAATTCTAGTGTTTCACGCTCTTCCTGCAAGGACTCCGACCAGTCAATTTCATCAAAATCGCAGTCAAAGAATAACTGGCTAATGGATGACAAAATGGTGAGGCCCTCTTCATCACGGGTATTCGGATCAACCTTTTCATCCAGTAGACGCTGTACCACAGGCACACAGGCCGAGCTTGCAGCATCCCACAGTGGTCCATAAAATTCCTCGGCATCCCATAAATGCAGGTTTGCCTTGGCCTGAATCAGCGCCTCTAAAATCTCCAGATAAACTTTCAGTTGCTGTTGCTTCTCTGCCTCAGTAAACGGTTTGCCAGCCTCGTAGGCCTCACAGACATTTTCCCACCAGACAAACAGGCCATCACATAAAATGGAAACAGGAAATCCATGCTCTGGATCGATGAAGTTCGGGTCAAGCCCATCAGCAAGTAAAGACTGCACCTGGTCCAGATCGAGTTGTTGTATGGCTTGCACCAAGGCCTGCTGTTGCTTACTTAACATGACCAGCTCTCACAATATTTGAATGGCTCTATTATGCCGAATATCCCAGCAGGATTTTATAAAACAGCCCAAAAATCATGTATAAATTTGATACACACATAAAAAAAGCCCGCTTTGGGCTTTTTTTATGCATATCTGCCTATGCTTCTTTGAGGTCTATGTCGTCATCGACATCAACATATTCTGGCAAGCCACCACGGTGGTGGTCTTTTTTCTCATATAAATGTTCCAGGCTGCGTTTCAGCTTATCAATCGCACCATGAATGGATGCATCAATATTGGTCGCTTTATGCGTTACCGCAACAGGTTTCAGGCCTGCTGGACGAGCCTCGATCATGCAACGCTTGTCATGATCGCCCGATTTCTCCCCATTTTCATCACTAATATGAACCGAAAAATGTGTAATACGTTCGCTATAACGTTGGAATTCTTGCGTAAGTTCTGCACGGACATAACTGATTAAACGTTCGCTACCATGAATGTTCTTATCTGTACGGATTTCAATATTCATAAATATCTTCCTCTCTTTTCTAGTGAGACGGTGCTACAAAACTTTGTTATCTGGCACACTTTGAGCATGCATTCATTCAGTGCAGTTGTATATTCTGATTATGTAAATGCCTGTGGTCTCCTTGCTTTGCATCGGTTGCATTTTAGTCGTGGAGAAGATCTTCTATCATTCCAATATCTGTCTTTCATCACAAATATGCAAGCTGATTTTTGACATTTTGATGAAAACCTGATCAAAAAGCTGCCTAATACCATCTCATTCCTGATTTGCCGTTCCATACAAATCTTTTGAGCATTTGGTCAAATTTGGCTTTATTTTTGCTTAATACCCTGTATGCTTTACACGCCTTTTTGGGGGGAGATTTTTAAATGCAATTGAAGCAACTTACAGCGGCATGTTTATTGGTATCTACGGCAGTGTTCGCCCAGGCGAAGCCGATCTGGCAGGATTTCAGCCTGACGGGTTTATACGGTGAAAACTATGAAGTTGTTGATGAGCAACAGACAACTGTAACCGTTGAATATGCGGCAAAAGTAAAATATGCCGATGTATTTTTCTTTATGGACCGCATGCGCGGTGGCGACGACCATAAAAGCACCTATTTCGAACTCTCTCCACGTTTAAGCCTGGGTGAGGTTTCTGGTCAGAAGCTTGCCTTTGGTCCAATCAAAGATGTGTTGGTTTCAACAACATGGGAAAGCAATAACGATGACTTTTCCAGTTTTGACAACTTCTTATACGGTGTAGGTTTTGACCTTGCGATTCCATATTTCCAGTATGCGAATGTCAACTTCTACCGTGCCAGCAATGAAAACACTGCTGATGACTATCAAATGACCATTGCCTACGCATTGCCATTTAAACTGTCAAATGAGGATTTTCTGGTGGATGGCTTCCTTGACTGGTCTACAGGTGAGAAAGATCACGCCAGCGAGCTGAACTGGACCACCCAATACAAATGGAATGTCGGTAAGCATATTTCACCAGAAACACGCCTGTATCTAGGTATTGAACATTCGGTTTGGAATAACAAGTTCGGTATTAAAGGTAGCGACGAAAACAATGTTAGCGCCTTGGTTAAATACCACTTCTAAACAGTCAATATGTTTAAAAACAGCAAGCTCCGTCTTGCTGTTTTTTTTGTAATCACGCATATTCGAAATATGTGAACTTTCTTTTATTTTCTCATGTCATTCGGTCTTAAGCTTGCAGCACACTCCTTGAATCCCCATTATCAGATTCGTTTTGCCACAGTGGATGATTTAGCACAGATTCTCGCTATTTATAATCATGAAATCCTCACAGGTACAGCCAACTGGAATGATCAGGCAGTGAGTCTAGAACAATACCAACAACGCTTTCAGGACATGCAACAACAGCAATTTCCAATGATTGTGGTTGAAGACCAACTCAACAACAAAGTTGCTGGTTATGCCTATTACTCAACCTTTCGAGCGATTAGCGGTTATCGTCAAAGTATCGAACATTCTGTTTTTATTGTCCCAAGCCATGCACGCCAAGGTTTGGGTAAGGCCCTGATGCAGCAGCTGATCCATCTCGCAGCACAACAAAACATGCATATCATGGTGGCTGCGATTGATAGTGAAAATACAGGTTCTATTGTCCTGCATGAACAGCTTGGCTTTATCCAGACAGGCTATATGCCACAGGTTGGACAGAAGTTTGGTCAATGGCGTGATTTGGTGTGGATGCAGTTGCAACTTTCAGCTACTCAATAAAAAAGCCTCTTTCGAGGCTTTTATTAAATCGCCACCAGTTCCCGAATCCCCTTTTCAGGCATTTCTGCCCCTTGCCCCTGTGCAATCACCTGCCCCCGCGCCATCACGGTGTAGGCATCCGCCAACTCTTCAGCAAAGTCATAGAACTGTTCCACCAAGACAATCGCCATTTCCCCCTGATCCGCCAGTTTACGAATCACTCGGCCAATATCTTTAATGATGGAGGGTTGAATCCCCTCCGTTGGTTCGTCCAGAATCAGCACACTTGGTTCAGAAGCCAACGCTCTGGCAATGGCGAGCTGCTGTTGCTGACCACCAGATAAATCACCACCACGACGGTGTTTCATTTCATCTAACACAGGGAAAATTTCATAGAGATGACTCGGTACTTTTCGGGTTTTTGCCCCTGAAAATTTTGCCATGCCAATCAGGATGTTTTCCTCTACGGTTAAGGTTGAAAAAATATCCCGACCTTGTGGCACATAGGCCAAACCTGCACGTACCCGTTGTTCAGGTGACATCTTGGAAATATCTTTCCCATCTAACAGAATTTGTCCAGATTTAATCGGTAAAATGCCCATTAGACATTTCAGTAGGGTGGTCTTTCCTACGCCATTACGCCCTAAGACCACGCTACATTCACCCACAGGCGCGTTAAAAGACACATCACGCAGAATATGACTGCCACCATAAAACTGGTTAATTTCTTTCACTTCCAACATGGCAGTCTCCTAGCGTCCCAAATATTTTTCAATCACATCTTCATTGGCCTGTACCTCTGCCAATGTCCCCTCTGCCAAGATTGCGCCCTGTGCCAACACCGTGACCTTTTCGCTGATGGTGTCAATAAAGCTCATGTCATGTTCCACCACCACAAGGGTATGATTTTTCTTGAGTTCCAAACATAGTTCAGCCGTGCGTTCGGTTTCTGCATCGGTCATACCAGCCACAGGTTCATCCAGTAAAATCAGTTTCGGACGTTGCATCAACAACATACCAATTTCCAGCCACTGCTTTTGACCATGTGACAATAACCCTGCTGGCTTGTGGACAAATTCCTTTAAACGAATCTGTTCCAGTGTTTCATCCAGTGCCAACTGTGCTTCAGGATCTAAGCGAGAAAATAAGCTTTTCTTCACCCGTTTATCTCTGGGTGCAGCCAACAGTAAATTTTCCATTACGCTGAAATTTTCAAATACCGTTGGTTTTTGGAATTTTCGACCGATCCCAGCTTCGGCAATTTGCTCGGTACTCATTTTGGCAAGATCGTAATTCTGCCCAAAAAATGCTGTGCCAGTGGTTGGGCGGGTTTTGCCTGTAATCACATCCATGAGCGTGGTTTTACCTGCACCATTTGGTCCAATGATGCAGCGTAATTCACCCTCTGCGATATACAGCGATAAATCATTCAATGCGCGGAAAGAATCAAACCAGACACTGACTTTTTCCAGATACAAGGCGATGCCATGACTAAAATCCGCGCCTTGGGTTTTGGCACGGCCATAGCCCTCACCAAGTTGACCGCCATGTTGAGCTGAGTTGGTTAATAAATCACTCATTCGCTGCGCTCCTTTTTAAAACGGTCAAACACACCAATTACACCTTTCGGTAGGAACAAGGTCACCACAATAAATAATGCGCCCAAGATCAATAACCATGCTTCTGGTGCTGCCACGGTAAAATAGGTTTTCACCGCATTAATTAAACCTGCACCGAGAATCGGTCCAATCAAGGTGCCACGTCCCCCTGCGGCAACCCACACTGCCATTTCAATCGAGTTGACTGGATTCATTTCACTTGGGTTGATAATGCCAACCTGCGGCACATACAACGCACCTGCGATGCCTGCGATCACGGCAGATAATACCCATGCCGATAATTTGTACCACAGTGTGCGATAACCTAAATATTGCAAACGGTTTTCGCTGTCACGAATCGCACCCAACACCCGACCATAAGGACGATTCATCAGTTGACGCAAACCAATAAAGCACAGCATCAACACCAAAGCGGTGACAAAGCATAAACTGGCACGCATCGGCGCAGAAGTGATGTCAAAACCGAGTAAGGTTTTAAAGCCTGTGAAGCCATTGTTGCCACCAAAGCCCGTCTCATTGCGGAAAAATAAGAGTGCTGCGGCAAAAGTCATGGCTTGGGTAATAATCGAGAAATACACGCCCTTGATTTTTGAGCGAAAGGCAAAGAAACCAAAAATAAAGGCGACTAATGCAGGGATGAGTAATACCAGAATCATTGCCCAGGCAAAATGTTCAGTCCCGACCCAATACCACGGCAATTCTGTCCAACTCAGGAAGCGCATAAAATCAGGCAGACCGTCACCTGCGGATTGGCGCATCAGGTACATGCCAAAGGCATAACCGCCTAAAGCGAAATACAAGCCATGTCCCAAGCTCAAAATCCCTGCATAGCCCCAGACCAAATCCAGTGCCAACGCCACCAATGCCAGACACATGATTTTGCCAATCAGGGTGATCCAGTAAGCTGATAGATAAAATGCTGAATCAGGTGACAACAAATGTAACCATGGCAAAGTCAGCAACACTGCAAAACAAATTGCAATGGCGATTGCGCTATAGGGCTTATCTGCAAATAAAGAAGTGATTTTCATTGGCTTACTCCACAAAACGACCTTTGATGGCAAACAAACCTTGTGGACGCTTTTGGATAAACAAAATCACAAGAACCAACAGAATAATTTTGGCTAAAACCGCACCTAAACCAATCTCCAACACTGTACCGCTGATGCCCAGTCCTAATGCTGCAAGTACCGCACCCCAGACCTGACCAACACCGCCCACCACCACGACAAGGAAAGCATCGATAATATAGTTTTGTCCAAGGTCAGGACCAACATTACCCACCTGTGCCAATGCACAGCCTGCCAGTCCTGCCAAACCTGAACCTAAACCAAACGCCAGCATATCGATACGTGCCGAACGAATCCCCACTGCACGCGCCATTTGACGGTTTTGCGTCACTGCACGAACGAATAATCCAAAACGGGTTTTATTGAGTAAGAAAACCAGAAGCAGCAATACCGCAATGGTAAAGCCAATAATTGCGATACGGTTATACGGCAGCATCAGACTTGGTGTAACCGCAATCCCACCACTCAGCCATGCCACATTGGACACCTCAACATTTTGTGCGCCAAAGATCATCCGAACCGCTTGCATGAGGATCAAGCTCACCCCAAAAGTGGCTAATAAAGTTTCCAGTTGGCGACCATACAATGGACGAATCACTGTACGTTCAATCAACATGCCAATTAAGGCACTGACTAGGAATGCCGCTGGAATTGCTGCCAGTAAATACCAATCCACCACGCCAGCAAAATGGGTTTTAAAAAAGCTTTGCACCATGTAGGTGGTATATGCTCCGATCATAATCAGCTCGCCATGTGCCATATTGATGACCCCAAGCAGACCATAAGTAATCGCAAGACCAAGAGCAGCTAAAAGTAAAATACTGGCAGTACTGAGCCCTGAAAAGATATGCCCAGACCACTCACTGATTTGAATGCGGGTTTTAATTTTGTTTTGTGCTTCGACCAAAGCCGCTTTTAATGTCGCATTGTTTTGGGGTTGTTCCAGACTTTGATTGATCAATGCCAATACATCGGGACGGTTGGAATCCGCCAACACTTTCACCGCTTCGATTTTGGTAAATTCATCTGGGCTATTAAAATCCAAACGGGCTTTCAGTTGTGCGAGACGTGCTTTGACCGCTTCACTCTTTTCATTGAGATACAACTGTTTTACCGTTGCAACATCCAGCTCATCCAGATTGTTTTCTAAAATATCCACCGCAGCCAAACGCTGCGAAGCATCATCTGAATTGAGTTTGGCTTTGGCCTGTCCAAAATTCAGCGCCTTACGCAAGGTATTGACCAAGGTCACTTGAGACAAGTCTGATGGCCAGGTTTCCAAAACTTGTTGTTGTGGGTAACTTAATAGTTTTTCATCGTTTTTTAAGATATAGGTGTTGCCTGAACCATCCGTATATAACTCATTTTGGTCAATATACGCCACCAACTGATCCAGTTGTTCAATACTGGCAGGCCATTGATTCAGCATGGCACGGCGGGTGGCAAAATCTGATTTAACAAAAGTTTGGATCGCATCCTGAGAAGTTGTAGACGTCACGGTTGTTGCGGATGTGGCTTCTGCCCATGCAGGACTCAAAATCATCTGTGCCATGATGCAGAGCAGTGCCAAAACATAGTGTTTCGCCATAGGACTCCCCTTATATTTTCTATTTAAACAAATCAATCAAAAAATAAAACCAAGAAAAACCTGCTGCCGAAACAGCAGGTTATATGAGCAAGTTATTTAGGAATATAAGGGCTCCAAGGTTCAGCCTTGATGGTTTCAGGGGTTTTGTAAACCACATCGAATTGGCCATCACCACGGATTTGCCCGATCATCACAGGCTTATGTAAGTGGTGGTTGCTTTCATCCATTTTTAGGGTATAGCCCGATGGTGCAGCAAAGGTTTGACCTGCCATTGCATCACGGACCTTATCAACATCAGTGGAACCTGCTTTTTCAACCGCCTGTTTCCACATATTGATACCAACATAGGTGGCTTCCATTGGGTCGTTGGTCACAACCTTGTCGGCATTCGGAAGTTTGTATTCCACCGCATATTGCTTGAATTTATTAATAAAATCGGTATTTTTCGGATTCTTTACTGACATGAAATAGTTCCATGCCGCCAAATGCCCGACCAATGGCTTGGTATCAATACCACGTAGTTCTTCTTCGCCCACCGAGAATGCCATCACAGGAATATCAGAGGCTTTGATACCCTGATTACCCAACTCACGGTAGAACGGCACGTTTGAATCACCGTTAATAGTTGAGATCACCGCAGTCTTTTTACCCGCAGAGAATTTTTTAATATTGGAAACGATGGTTTGATAGTTGCTATGACCAAACGGTGTGTATTCTTCCATGATGTCTGCATCGGCAACACCTTTAGACTTCAGGAATGCACGCAGGATTTTATTGGTGGTACGTGGATAGACATAATCCGTGCCGAGCAACACAAAACGTTGTGCCTTTCCGCCCTCATCGCCCATTAAATATTCCACCGCAGGAATCGCTTGCTGGTTCGGTGCTGCACCTGTATAGAAAATATTTTTAGACTGTTCCTGACCCTCATATTGCACTGGGTAGAATAATAGGCCATTGAGCTCTTCCACCACAGGAAGCACCGATTTACGTGATACTGAAGTCCAGCAGCCAAAAATCACCGCGACTTTATCCTGGGTAATCAACTGACGCGCTTTCTCTGCAAACAACGGCCAATCCGAAGCTGGATCAACAATGACTGGTTCCAGTTTCTTGCCAAGTACCCCACCATTGGCATTGATTTCATTGATGGTCATCAAGGCGGTATCTTTTAATGAAGTTTCAGAAATCGCCATCGTGCCTGAAAGTGAATGTAGGATCCCCACTTTAATCGTGTCACCACTTGCGGCTGGTGCTGCCGCCTTGGTTTCTGTTTTTGCTGCTTCTGTTTTTTCGGCTGGCTTAGAACACCCTGCCAGACCTACCCCCATCATGGCTGCCATAAGAACGGACATTGATAATTTATTTTGCATCTTGTTTCTCCCCACACATGGATATTGTGATTTTTACTGAGTGGAGTTATTCAATTTCTATGCCAACAATTCAACATATTGTTTTATTTATATTTTATTTAAGATTGTTCGACAATCACAGCATCTTGTATACAACATTGCATACAAAAAATACGTAGTGAACTAAAAGGGTGCGGTATTAGTCCGTGCTTGGTCTTATACTATTAATTAATCAATTTTCTTCATATATCATCACAAAATTAAAAGGACTGAATCCCATCAAATATAGAAATCAGCCCCCAATGTTTAATTATATAGCATTTGCGGCAGTTTACGCCATTGTTCCTGCTAGAACCTCTTTTATTTGCTCTAATAACTCTTTTTGTAACTGATGGGCTTCTATTCGATCATTAATTTGATCAAACTCAGATTTTTTTACAATAGGAACAACTTTTGAAATAAAATCATCCCATAAACCACTAAAATCACTATTCTTAGACTCAAATGATGCTATTAAACGTTTAATTTGTTTATCAACTCCATTGAGGAAAGCTAATTCTAAATTACTTGCTGGAATAACAGCTTTTTCTAAAATATCTTTTAGATGTGATATATCCGTATTAATTTCTTGAATCACTTGTTCAGTCGTTGTACTTGCTTGTGCTTGTTCTAAAATATTTCGGATACCAACCATATCCTTGACAGTAAATGTAGAGGTCGTATTCTGTAGTAAGCTCACAATATCTTTTAATTTATTGATAGAAGTTGTTGCTCCATTTATATTAGAAGCGGAATTAATTACTTGTTGTGCAATGTTTGCTACTGAGCTTACACTATCCAAGTTAAATAGGCTTTTTCCTTTTTGAATCAAAATCATATTAATTAAATGACCAGCACCACCTGAGTAATAACTATCTAAATACGTGTACTCTTTTAAACTCACTTTATAACGATTTGTTCTGTCTTCACTTAATAATGGTGCAGAAAGCAAAATATCGAAAACATCTCGAGAGAAACGTTCGAGCAAATAAGTAAAACTATTTGAACTATGTGCAACATCACGAGTAACCTTAGTAATAAAATTTTTACATAAGGATTCGATTTCACTAGAAACAGATAAATTACCCTGACAAATTGCATCAGTAAAGGTACGCAATAAGCGAATTTCAATTTCTTTTGCCTTATCATCTGTCATAGATTTAATCAGTCGAGTAAAATCTTCAAGATATTGTTTATGAATCTCTATACGAATTTGTTGATTGATTTTATTAATCGCTAGTTCCTGACGTACACTATCATCATTTAAAATACGTTGTTTTTCAAACTCTTCTTCACTTAAATCTAAAAAATACGCTTCATTATATAGAGAATGACGAAATTTATGGGTAAAATACTTTTCTTCTTCAATTTCTTTTTTAAGGTAATCCCTTAAGCTTTGTAATTCCCATTTGAGTTTATCTTCAGTGACTGAATAAGCATTCTTGGTAATTTTTGCCTGTTCACTCGTATGAGAAAAATTTTCATCAAACTGACTATGCTTGGTAATATCCTCAAGAATCCCCTGCATAAGCTTATGATTAGTGTCTACTTTGCGTTTTAAGATTTCAAAACGTTCTGTTTGATAGTATTGGATCAGTGCTTCTCGAATATGATCTATACCCGAATCAATATTATGACGTAATTTTGCCTCTGGAATAATTTGTTCATCAGATAAATATTTATAAGCTGATCCTGTAAACACTCGTTTACGTTCACCAATTTTATATTTTTCAACATCTGAAATTAATATATTGGTATTACCTTGTAAATGAGACTCATCATTCACTCGATCAAGTTGATTACCAAAAACAAAAAGTTTGTCTTTTAGGGCTATTCCATCTTCATCGGTATTTTTGGTAATAACACTTAAAGTTGTACCTTGCAAACTTGGATTTGTTCCAACATTAGTAACAAGAATAATAGCATCCGCAGCTTTTAAACGCTGCTCTGTTTGACGCATATGAATTTTTGTTGGAGAATCAAAACCAGGGACATCATAAATAATAGCATTTTCTAATTGTTTTAGTTCAGTAGATTCAATTTCAATACTACATACACTACGAGGTTTTGAGGTATCTTTACCTTGCTGCTCACCTTTAATATAAGCTTGAAATACATCTGTTTTTAGATCATTACCTGAAAAATGCTTTACTTCACCCGTCAGTGTTAGGCGATCACGGCACTTCAAAATATCTTTAATTTCTTCATCTGTCTTACCTACATGATTTTTATATAATGTAGGACTCTTTTCTTCCAAAGAATTAAAATAATTTTCAAAATCAGTTAGATCAAGAGTTTTAAAACTCAATTTTTTCTGATTTTGAGCTAAATCTCCTCTTCGTTCTTCTAATTCACTAATACGGTACGAAATATTTGATAACTCTTTTTCTTTATCTCCAACAATAATTGAATCATTTGCAATATTACGATAACGTGTTTGCAATTGTATAAGTTCTTTTTTCTCATCACCCGTTAAGTCACTATTTGAAGATGTGCTTTTTTTCTGATTCTGTACTGGATATTCAATCTCAGCTAATAATTCCTGAAAAATTTGTTCAAAAGCTGATTCTGTATAAAATTTTACATTTGCTTGGTCACTACCACTGACCAAACGAGTTGATGTAAACGTACAACGTTCAGGTGCAGAGGGTAAAATATTACTTTTAATCAAAGCATTGGCAAAAGTTGACTTACCTGCTTTTTCTAAGCCAACAATGGCAATTTCAAATTCATTACTTTCCAGTTTATGTTTAAATTTTTCATTTTTATTTTTAATATCCTCTAACTTATGCAATTGTTCTGAATTTAACAGTCTAACTCGATGGTTATTTTGAATTAACCGTTCCAACATAGTGTTACGTTGTTCAATTTTTTCAATCAATTGCGCTTTTTCAACATCAAAATGTGCTGTAGCATTCATCCAATCATTCCCCTGTTTAATGATGATTTAATTCTGTCCAACTTCTAAATCTTATGACAAAGATTGGACAGGTTGTGTCCTTCTTGAATATTTTTTAACTTTTATTCCACTTTGAGTATATATTTCCTATTTTATATATAAATAACAATAGGATAAAAAATTCCGCTAAAATATGAGAAACTTAATTTAACAAAATCATCACACCACAATATCCGCTAAATTACCTTTCTGCTCTAACCAATGCTTACGGTCAGCCGCACGTTTTTTTGCCAGCAGTTTATCCAGCAAACCTGCTGTTAAATGTGCATCATCCAGATCAAGTTGCACCAAACGACGCGTATTTGGGTCCATCGTGGTTTCACGCAACTGGCTGGCATTCATCTCACCCAAACCCTTGAATCGGGTAATCTGCTGATTCTTATTGCCCTTGACCTTTTTCAAAATGGTTTCAAGCTCATCATCATCCAGCGCATAATGTACATCCTTACCAATATCAATACGATAAAGCGGTGGCATCGCCACAAACAAATGACCATCCTCAACCAGGGCTGGGAAATGCTTTACGAATAATGCACATAACAAAGTGGCAATATGCAGACCATCCGAATCGGCATCAGCAAGAATACAGATTTTGCCATAGCGTAATTCCGAGAGATCATCACTGCCAGGGTCAACCCCAATGGCGATGGCAATATCATGTACTTCCTGCGAGGCCAACACTTCGTCCGAAGACACTTCCCAGGTATTCAGGATTTTTCCACGGATTGGCATAATCGCCTGAAAATTCTTGTCGCGTGCCTGCTTGGCACTACCACCTGCCGAATCCCCTTCCACAATAAACAGTTCACTGTCTTCACGAGTCAAACCCACACAGTCCGCCAGTTTTCCAGGCAGGGCTGGGCCAGCCACAATCTTCTTACGCTCAACCTTTTTCGCTGCCTTTAAACGACGACCTGCCTTGGCAATGGCCATTTCAGCCAGTTGTGTGGCGATTTCGGCGTGTTGATTGAGCCATAAGGCAAAGGCATCCTTGGCAATATTCAAGACAATATTGGATGCTTCACGACTGGATAATCGTTCCTTGGTCTGCCCCGAAAATTGCGGTTCCTGAAATTTCAGCGATAGGATGAAATTGACCCCATCCCAGACATCTTCGGCAGACAGTTTCATATTACGCGGCAATAAATTGCGTAACTCGCAGAACTCACGTAACGCCTCGGTTACGCCCGAACGTAAACCATTGACATGGGTTCCACCCTGTGCGGTTGGAATCAGATTGACATAACTTTCCTGAATCTGCTCACCACCCTCCACATTCCAGCAAATGGCAAATTCACAGGCCGCACGTTCAGCCTGACCACTACTAACAAAAGCTGGATCAGGCAAAATCTCGCGATCTTCCAGTTCATCCATCAGATAATCGACTAGACCATTCTCAAACTGCCATTCGATCTTTTCATTATTGACTTGATCGATATAAATAATTTTTAAGCCTGCCGCCAGCACCGCTTTGGCTTTTAAATTATGCTTCAGAGCTTTTAAGGCAAACTTCGGACTGTCAAAATACTTGGCTTCTGGCCAAAAGCGAACGGTTGTGCCTGTGGCACGTTTTGCCACTTTCCCCTCTAAGACCGATAAAGGGGCTACAGGTTCACCCTGCTCAAACACCATCTGATACAGATTGCCCTGACGTTGTACCGCCACCTCAACCCGTGTGGATAAGGCATTGACCACGGAAATACCCACACCATGCAGACCACCAGAAAATTGGTAGTTATCGGTACTGAACTTTCCGCCCGCATGCAGCTTGGTCAGGATAATCTCGATCCCGCTTTGTCCATATTCAGGATGGATATCGACAGGCATGCCACGGCCATTATCCTCAACTGACAGGGAACCATCTTCATACACCGTGACACAGATCTGGTTGGCATGTCCTGCAAGCGCTTCATCCACCGCATTGTCAATCACCTCCTGCGCCAAATGGTTCGGACGCGAGGTATCAGTGTACATGCCTGGCCGACGACGAACTGGGTCTAAACCAGAAAGAACTTCAAGGGATTGTGCCGTGTATTGTGTCACTTGGTCTGACTTCCTTATTGGAGGGCTGCCGATAAAAATTCGAGGACTAAGGGTAGTTTTTCTTCAAAATCATCCATTGCATGATTGCCACCCATGTCGGTTAAAATCAACGAGGATGGCTGCGCTGCACCATAATAGCGTTGTGCCTGGCGATAATCCAAGACTTCATCGCCTTGTTGCAACAGCACCAGAATTTTATCAGCATGATTGAGTCTGGTGTTGGCAATTAATTGTAGTTGCTGCAATTGATCAGTATCAAGTGTCCATGATTCAGTCACCTTGAGTGGGATTTGCTCAATTCCAAACAAATCCTGAAACAGTTGCCATGGTTGCATGGCTGGATTGATCAGTACAGCAGAACATCCATATTTTGCGACAAAATATGTCGCATAAAATCCCCCCAAACTGCTTCCAACCAATACCACTTGGTCACGTGGCAGACTTTCGATCAACCCAGAGATTTTTTGCAGCACCTCATCAGGTGATAGGTTCAGATCGGGCAAATGCACCTGAAACTGATCGTGGTTTGCACAATATCGTCTCAATTGCTGCCCTTTCTTAGACATGGGGTTGCTACGGAAACCATGTAGATAGATAATTTGCATATGCACCAAAATAGACAGCAGCTTGACTTATAGTGAAATAAATCACATTATTAAGCACAACAGTTAATCAAATAACAATATAAATTACATATAAGCTTCATATTGTCGGACACAAAAAACGATACTGTATTCCGTTCATCAGTATTCTAAAAAAATTACTTATGAAAGACATAAGATGTAAGCGTTTGTTGTAGTTTATCTAAACAGTATTAAACTGAATAACATCAAACCTTCGGTATATACAAAAGGATGGGGAAATTAATATGCCAAGTTTAACACCTCTGCATGAAACCTACTGTAAGTGGGACCGTACACCCCCAAGTCAGGCAGATGTTTTGGAAGGTTTGGCACAACTTGTGAGCACCAGCTTGAGTGGAGTTCATGAATTGGTGCAGTTGGTACAAACTGAAGTGTTACGGACTACGCTCGGTTTAAGTGCACAAAAAGCCAGAAATTTACAAAAACTTCCACAATTACAAAAGTTTTATCATTTTTCCTATGATGCCATCCAGAAATATGGTCGCTGTTTTCTTGCACCAAGTCTGCGCCGCATCATTGAGCGATTCCCAGTCCTACATGACAAACCACTGACCCCGACCCTACATTTCGTGGTGGGGGCGCTGAATGGGATCTTTGGGGACTTTTTCCTTAAGCAGCATAATCCAATGGCTTTGCCGATGGTGCTGTATGACCATTATGGATCACTACAGCAAGGTGAGTTGACTGGGCGTGTGGTGATTTTGGCCCACGGTCTGTGCATGAACCATTTAACCTGGTCAAACCAGCGTTATGGCGGCATTGGTGAACGGTTACTGGCACAGCGTGACAACAACACCATGCTGTACCTGAACTACAATACAGGACGACGCATTTCCGCCAATGGCCGTAGCTTTGCCAATACGCTTGAAGATCTGGTGCAACGCAATCCGCGCATCACCAGTATCGACCTGATTGGTCACAGTATGGGTGGACTGGTTTCACGCAGTGCGCTGTTCTATGGCAAACAGAACCTGTATCAATGGGTTCATATGGTTGAGAATCTGGTTTGCATTGGTTCACCTCACCATGGTGCAGCGCTTGAGCGTTTCGGTTTTGTATTGCAGGATAAACTTGGCGCTTTTCCTTTCATTAACCTGATTGGCCAGTTGGTCAAT
Organism: Acinetobacter sp. GD03645; assembly: GCF_029845285.1. Taxonomy (NCBI): domain Bacteria; kingdom Pseudomonadati; phylum Pseudomonadota; class Gammaproteobacteria; order Moraxellales; family Moraxellaceae; genus Acinetobacter; species Acinetobacter sp. GD03645. Next base: position 24,433 of record NZ_JAOCLL010000024.1, read on the forward strand.
ATCCGTAGTAACGGTATTCTGGATCTACGCTATGGCAGTGTCCGTGATGACGACTGGGAACATAATGACGCACGTATCGGCTTTGCAGATGACAACCGCAAACCTGCGCCATTACCTTCTCACATCAACACATTCCTGATCGCGGGAACACTGGAGTTTGAGAAGTTGCGCAACAAGGCACTCAAAGTGATTGGAGATTCACTGGTCAGTGTCAAGAGTGCTTTGGGAGAGCATCCAAACCCTCGTTTCCAGCTTAAATTACCCGAAACTCATAAAGCTGTGTTTTATGGACTAAATCACTTTGAAATTCAGTATCATTCCAGTGTTGCGGAACAGATTACACGCTGGCTATACCCTGAAGTGGGTGAAGTGATTGAAGAAGGCGTTCAAACTCATATGGTGAATGTGCCACACAATTATACTTTTGAAGACCTTGATGGAATTGTTGAAACCTAAAGTAAAAAGCTCGGCTATGGCCGAGCTTTTTAAACATTAGAGATATTTGAGGCCCAAGTTTCTTTTACTTTACTGTATTTTGATTATCAAACAAAATCTATCATATTTCAGGTATAGTAAAGTCTACCAAAGGTCACTATATCAACTAGAAACTATCTTTTCTTTCTTTTTAAAAAGCTAATTTTGTGAATAGCAACATTATGGTGGTGCATTATAATTGCGTATTTCCAGTAATTACAATCTTTGAAGTGAGAATAAAAAATTCATTGGTCTAGATTTTCCCATAAGATCCCATCTTTATTTGCACCAAAGGCATTTTTAGAAGTATCAAATTTATAAGAGGTAAGCTTAAAGCTCTTTACAGTTTCACATTCTGACCCATCAATAACTTCATCAAAACTATACCATCCTGTAGTATTTGGTTTAAAAAAGAGACTTAGGTTGCTTAAACACTTTCTTCTTTCATTATAACTGTATCATCTGTATTCTTTTTTGTTTTATTTACTGCTGAAAATTCACTTGTAACAGTAAATTGTTGTGCATGTACTTCTCTATGCATTACACTTAGTTCATGATTGAACTATCCTTATTTTATCACTATATGCAATTAAAGCGCTTATAAAATTTTTCATAACAGTGTATGCTATTTATAGACACTGAATAGTATTATATTTTTTCATTAAATTCATTACTAGAATTAACCAAGATCATCATTAGACTAAGAAATTTTCCTAAAAAATACTTTTTCTTTATCAATACATACTCCATAAAACATTCCTGAGTAATTATTATTTTGATCTAAGTCTCTCATATAAGCCTTACAATCAACTAACAATATCCCATCCTCCTGTTTTAGAAAAGTTATTTTTGATATTGTTTAAACAAATATCCATTATATAATCATTAATAAAATACATATCTTTCTTATAGTTTTTCGATTTTACATAGTCAGAGCTATCCCCACTTCCAATAGAGTTATAGCTACCTAGAGACTAATATATAGGATTAGTCTAAAGAACTAACTTATTTTTATTATTAACAATTATATTCATCCTAGCCCAACTATAACTTATTTTTATATAAAATATTTTTATTTAAATCTAAGACATCATCAGAATAAATATAGTATTTATTTTTTCTAAACTCAATCTTTCCCAATAATTTTCCACTTTTAACATCCTTAATATACAGCCATTTTTTTGACTCTATAGCCTTACAATTATAATTATTATCAACTTGAAAACCTGCTATTGAGAACTGACATTTTTTTGATGTTAATAATAAATTAATTTCTTTTGTCGCAATATTCCCAGTACCTAGCTCTTCCGAAGTATAATAACTGTAATTCCCATACCAAGAAGAATTTTTTGCTTGCACGAAAAATGGCACTAACAAAATTAACAAAAAAAATTATTTTCATATCATTTACTCAAAATATCTAATAAATTTGAATCATTATATTTTATATTTTTAACAAATTTACATTCACCTTTATTTTCTATAGAAAAATCAATAAATTCTCCATGTGTTGGTGTTTCAAATTTTACTGTAACAATATTATTTGTTGCTTGTAATATTTTAAACTTACCGATATCGTCTTGAGAATTATTTAATATATTAAATTCTATTTTACACACTCCACCATTTATTTTTCGACATTTATAATCACTCATCAGTAAGTTAGCAATCTGATTAGAGAAAAATCTTGCTATTGTTTTCTTATCAAAACTTTCAACAACATTACTTCCACCTACGGTGAAATAATTATATAGACTTGTTAATAAAATTTTTGAATCAGTAAAACACTTCTCATCACTCTTTGCACTTAATACACCCAGATAAAATCCCTAAGGATAAAAACACAAATAACTTAAATTTCATTGCCATCTCCAAATTAATATTACTGAACTCTAAAATATCTATAATTTACTTTATCTCTATAGACAACTTGGCTTTTTTGCTTAAAATTTGAAATCCATTGTGTTCCATCATATCCTGCAATATGACCATATTTATGGACTACTGTCTTAGTAATTATATAGATATCTCCTTTTTGAGGTTTATTAAATTTAGCAGGTATTTCTTTATACTCAATTTTTAAAGACGTTTTTAATCAACCCTCTAAATTCTGTCTAATTTTTCTTGACCATTACAGTTTTTATAAGTTCTCTATCCTTTTAAAAAAAACCTTACTCTTATCAGAACATACATTATAAAAAATACCACTGAGTTTATCTTCCACAGTTTTATTCTGCATATAACTTTTACAATCTAGTAGAAGAGTATTATCTTTGTTTTTTACAAACTTAACTATTTGTTTTTGATAGTATGGATTTTTATCATAGTTATCATCTAAAAAATAAATTCATTTTCTATAATTTTTTGATTGCACTTGGTTTGAATTGTCACCCATTAAAAAATCAATTCCTCCTATAGTTAAAAATATCTTATTTAATTCTAAAATTAAACCTTTTCCACCATCAAAAACAACTTTAGAGTTTGCCCACCCCATTAAAACATCCTCACTATAAATATTTTTATAGTAAAGAGTATATTCCCCATTTTTTCCTTAAATAAAACTCATCATTAGGCGGTTCAAAATTCTCCAATAAATATTTCCCTTTATCACTTCGCTCCTTATTAATAATACATTGATTATTTATATCACATATTTTAAAGGCATAAAAAGTATCATTATTCGAGGTATTCGAGGTATTCGAGGTATTCGAGGTATTCGAGGTATTCGAGGTATTCGAGGTATTCGAGGTATTCGAGGTATTCGAGCATCCAATAATTAAAATAATTATTGTTAGTAATATCATCTCTTTCATTGAACTATCTCTATATGCATTGCGCCCTCACCAGGAGTATCTCCAGAAATAAAACCAGATATAATTCCCTTATCTTTAGCTTCATTACAAGCTTTTTTAAACTATCCCCCTAAAATGCTTAACTTTGTATTACTACCAAAACCATTACTATTTAACCCTATATCAACTACATTTCTTTTGTTATAACTCGCTTTTGATACACAATGTCTAGAAACCACTTGGGTTTTATCTTGTAATTCAATTATTTTTTCAACCATCTTTTTAATCGTCTGTTCTTTGGACATTTTCTGTGCTTTATAAGTATCTCTAACTGCTTTAACTGCCTCACCTGGAGGCATATATTTAATATTCTGATTATACATTGCATTTACTTGTGCTTCTGGAGTACGAATTGTACTCGTGATATATTTTATTCATGCCAGCCTCTTTTGCTAAATAAGCTAAAACTTTCTTGGTCTTTTCAGAAACAATTGTACGTCTCCATTCTTCATTTACACCACCAAATAACACCTGTCCCCTTTCAACACTTGCAACTTCTATTTTCTTGATTTTTAATTCAATTGTTTTCATGTTTTTTTCAATTTTTCCATCAAAAATAACCCTTTCTTTATTGGATTCAAAGACAATAATTTTAATGGCTTCATTTATAATACCCTTATGAACTTTTTTCCCTAAACCATGTGTTCCACTCAAATGTGTTCGTTTATTACTTTTATATTTCCTATTAAGCACAACCCTCCATTAAAGTTAAATTATTATCTCCAACTTTAATACCTACAATATACCCATTTTCAATATCATAACGTGTTCCTAGTTTTTTAGTGTTATTACTCCAATCGATAAGGGAATAATCTTTTTTAGAATCACCATAAGGATTTCTTCTCTTATCCAGATCTTTTTTATTATATTTTTCATATATTTTTCTTTCTAAATCTCCTATCTTAATGCCATTATAAGATGCTCTCATACTATCCATAGATGAAATGATTGCAATTTTATTATTTATTATTTGAAACTCAACATCATCATTTTTAGTATCTTTTGCAATAAAACAATCACCTATACGACTGTCTTCAACTTCTTTTAAATTCTGGGTTCCATCTCCAATTTTAAAATTTTCAAAACCATTTTGAGTAAAACCTCTTATAAACTTTTCATCTTTTTCAACGATATTGCATGCAGATAACAATAAACAATAGCATACCAAATTTAAAAATTTTAGCTTCTTAGAATCCCCTAAAAAAACCATTATATATCCTCTACATTAGGGTTAAAATCGTGCAAATGCACATGGTTATGATGACCACTCCAGCTCTTAGAATGTGGTAACAACATATTTTCTTTAATCTTAACAGGATTGGAACCAAATAATTTATATCCAAATTTATATAATGCATTTACAAAACTTACATTCTTATCCCAATCAAAATGCTTATGACTAGTGTATGTTAACTCACTCATATGCCTGTTATTAATTGCAATATATCTAAAGTCACCATTTTCTCCATTTAAATGTGAAACACTATCTCCAGGTGATCCATCTCGGCAACTGAATCCTGAACCTGTATACTCAGCATATCCTAGGCTACACATAGCACCTAATACAGCTGATAAAGCTGTACCAGAAAGATAATATCTTCCATCATCGCTATCAATTCGCCATAAATAACCAATATTTCCCATTTTATATTGCTTATGTTTTCTTTGATCAATCAAGTATACTGAGCCTGTGCCTTTTTTTCCTTTACTGACCCATCTATTTGCTATATTAAAATTTGATTTTCCTAAATTATGAGTTTTACCATTCTGATCATAATAAATAAACTCAGCAAAACCTGTTGCTGCTTTATTCTCTCTTTTGATTTTTCCATCATGATAAATATGATACCGGGTCGTATCACTTGTTGGAGGTGATTGATCACTTATTATTGTTAATGGCTTTCCACTATTTTCAGTATAAGTATTGTTCTGCTTCGTTTGATTCGTTTTATCCACATCAGTTTTTGCTTTTTCAGCTTCTTCTTTTGCTTTCTTTTCTTGAGCGTCTTTCTGTTGTTGCTTTTTTAGACTTTCGGCCTCTTTACGTTTTGCATCTGCGACTTCGTATAATTTTGATGCTCGAACAGCGCTACCATTTACTGTAAAGGGCTTAGTTGGGCTTGATTTTTCAACACGACTTAAAACTAAACTTTTTCCTTTTATACCAAATCCAAAAACAAAGCCTGTTAACATGCGAATCTTGATTACACCAGAAGCATTGGTCCTTTTTGGTATTTCTCTTCCCCTATAAAAAAGACTAAATATGGTATTAGGAACTTTTTTACCATCTTGCGTAACAGATATGTTAAAGCTATGTACAGGTAAACGAACTTTTACCATTTGATTTTTTAGTGCAGAAGTTACTTGAAAGTGGTGTATCACCTGTTTATTGCCATCTCCTTCAACTGAGACTTCTATATCCTGCCCCTCTTCTGCAATAATTCCTTTTTTTATACCAGTATTATCTGCTGTATGTTTTTTGATGTTTCCCTTATAAGTAAGGAAAAAATTCATATTTGAAATAGCTTTGCCCGTATCTCCTTCTACTATTTGAATATTAAAGTTAACGTCTTTAGATACTGACATTGATTCAGCTTCTTGAGGTATAGCAGATTCTACCTGCTCATTTCTTACTTCTTGTGGTGTTTTATTAACTTGAGGTTTCGGTTGAGGGGTACTTTCCTTTTCCAAAGTTGCTGAATAACTTGAAATTTTAAAATCACTTAACGTTGCTTTCTGTTTCTCATTAGCCTTTTGTACAATTGTATTAGATTCCTTTCCATCAGCAACAATTTTTATTTCAGTATTTGGATTTCTAACAATGACTGGTAAATTGCCCTTATCATCACTCTTAACGTTAACTCTTGTTTCCCCAGAAATGTACTTACCATTATTTTGAGAAACGATAGTTACCTCTTTATTTTTTAACTCTAACCCTGAACTATCTTTTAAAGTAATATAGATTTTTCTTTTACAGCAACTCTCTAAATCGAAACCACCAAACATTGATAAATATAAAGAAATATGTGTGCCATTCCCATCAGATACAGGATATTTTTGCTTGAATATCGGAGAACCAAGAAAGGTTGCCAACCCTCCTTCGCCCATTAAATGAGCACTAGCAATTGCTCCAGATTCAGTTACTTCCACTCCATTGATAATTTGCCCATAGTATTGATTAAAGTCTAGTTTCCGCATACGCTCACATAGGTAGTTAATCCAATCACTTACCGCCATTAATTGTAATTCTGGTTTTGCAATAAAGTCATGAAGAGAAGTTATTCCATTCTTTCCTGTCCATTTCCCTCTCCAATCATTTTTATTAAATGTATTTTGAATAATTTTGATCTGATCTTTTTCTTTTTTAGAGTCTAATTTCCTAAAATCAATACCAGTATCTCCCAAATAATATCCCGTTTCAAACAATGCAGATTCTCCCATTTGAAAAAAACCACGATGCCCACCGCTACTTTTGGCACTAGCTGCTTTTAAATTATCAGAATGATTAATACTGAGTTTTAATTTAGCACTAGACTCTTTATAACTCACAGCTTCTATAAACCCATTCCTATTTAGACAGAAATCTTGTACTGTACCATCCTGGAATTTTATTGTCTTTTCCATTACTAATACCAATCCGAAATACTATACTTAGAGATATCTTTTATATTTGTATCTTTTAAAATATAACTATTTAATATAGAAACCATACTAGTACCCTTACCAACCTTAGTGCATGTCAAATTAACATCAACAATATCTTGTTCAGTATATCCATTTTTAAATTTTGATAGATCTAATTTTCTTAAATATGCAAAACTATCTTTATTATTATATAGTATAATTAAGTTTGTTTTATTATTTTTTAAAAAAGCCTTATAAACAAAATATATATCACTATTATACTTAACCTTTTTACATGCCCCTGTAGACATCCAATTATTATCTTGTCGATTAAGACCTAATTTTTTAATTACCAGCCTATTATTATCACTAAATTTATCCTCCCAAATATCTGGACATTGAACATCTTGTAATACAGTCACCTGTACTGCTGGTTCACTCCAATATTTCATACATTCTTTGGCACTTTCTGCATGTAAATTTATACTATTTAGCAAAATACATGCGCCAACCATTAGCTTTATAGTCTTCATGATTAAACTAATCCTTAAGTCCAAAACTTTCAAAATCTGCTTTTAAATCAGTATCCTCGACATATTCATTACTATCATGGTCATGATTATAGTCATCACCACCGCAACACGCCTCATCTGAACCATGTCCTTGACTTTCAGTGATTGATTCTTCCACAAGTTGTAACTTATCTGAAATGTCATCATTTTTACCTAGTAAAAGAATTTCAACATTATCTGGATTATCACTAAATACCCTTCCTGTTCTTGCAGACTGGTCAAGAAAGCCAATATATTCTGTTTTCTTTGCATGATTAATAACTTTATATTTAAACCCATCTTTTAGAAGATCAGGATTAATTAATCCACTAAAATCAAACCTACGACTAAATATTCCACTCTCAGGCATCTTTGGTAACTCCGCATTTACTGTTGCCCCCGCAGTAAACAAATGCTGTCCTGCCTTACATTCAAACTTACCACCTGTTGTTGAAAATACACCCTCTGCATTAATCTTGAGCTGAGAGCCCCCTGCAGTTAACACAATCTCTTTTGGACTGGTGATTTCAATCTTTTCTTCAGTAGATATGAGTTTAATCACTTTTCTGGCAATTGCTTCAATGGCATCATCCTGCGCCTGAAGCTCCAGCTTCCCTTTTGCCGCATAAGCCCTGAAACCCTTTTGGGCGGCGAACAGACTAATCTTGTCCTGGGCATGGCCTATGATATTCTTTTGCGCACTCAGGTTAATCGAACCACTGGCACTTTCCGCGATGTCCTGTGAGGCCTGCAAGATGATGTTTTCAGGGGTAGTTAGGGCAATGCCATTTGGGGATGCCAGTAGCATCAAGGCCTGTCTAAAGATTTTACCCTGTTCTTGCTGCTTGGTATCTGAGCTGCTTTCCAGACCTTGTGTATATCCCTCCATAAATCCCTGTAGGGAACTCAACGCTTTTGAGGGGGTAACCTCTAATTTATTTCCCTTGTTAAATGTTCCACACGAACTCATCAAGTCAAAGTCTTTAATTTCCACATTGGCCAGAACGTTTCCAACTTCCTTAATGCTTTCAAACGGATTTTGGAAAATTCGATCCTTGATACTTGCAAGCTTGCCCTTGACAGTATCTGTGCCGTGTTCTTCAACGTTTTCGATAAACTCTTTCAGGTTCTCAACCGCATCTTTGGCATTATTAAAAAAGGCATTGAACTCGTCCGCGATTCCTTTCGTATCTCCACCCAGTGCACCAATATCCTCAATAAAACCTCCACAATCCTTTAATGCATGGATTGGATCTTTATTCACGCTTTCTTTAAACAGATTCAGCGTGCTGTCCAATGCCTGTCCTGTGGTTTTTAATTCAAGTGACTGGATAAACTTCGGCAAGCGGTTAATCACATTTAATGCATCAGTCTGCTGTTTTGCAGCGATCTCACTCAGCATTTTCATGCTTTCGTAACCCTGTGACAGTAGAGACTGCGCCTGAGCTGCCTCCAGATGGTCAGCAATGGCCTGTTCCTGCGCATAGGTACTAATCAGCATTCCCTTACCAGCCCGCACCGCCCCCCAAGCATCGGTTCTAAGCTCAAAGCCCTCACCACGACCATTACTGGTTGCCTGTTCCTTGGGATGGCTAAGGTTGCCCATGTTCAGCTGTGTTGCCGCATGGCTGCTTTGCAGTTGGGTACTGATCTGGCCTGTGGTATCGTCAAATCGTAGTTGGTTAAAACCACTGCCATTGACCTCCTGACTGCGGATGCCACTGAGTTTTTTGGTGTCTGGCAGTTGTCCTTTCACATCAAATTTAGTCGGAGAGCGTTGTGCCTCATGGATTCGACCTGTAACAAAAGGACGGTCAATGTTGCCATCAAAAAAGTCGATGACCACAACCTCACCAATACGCGGTAGGAAGCGTGCGCCATAGCCCTCACCCGCCCAAGGAGTCAGCACATCGATCCATGCTGAATCTGTGTCGTTGTCATTGCTGCCAGCCCCGCCATCATGCCCATGATCATCAGCTTGGGTGAATAAGAAACGGACCTTGATTCTCCCCCATTTATCCACATGGATGGTTTCGCCCTCTGGGCCCACCACCTTGGCACGCTGGGGATAGGCAACTGGACGATGCTGTTGTGGATCATATTCAGGCACTGTCTTGATGTGGCGGCGAATCAGGGTCAGTTCATTACCCTGTCGCTCAGCATTATTATCGCCATGTTTATCCCAACGACTTTGAGTCAAAAGCTGACCAACCTGTTGCTGGAGATCTTTGGGTAAATTATTCTGGTTATAGAAATGCTTACCTGTAATCAGAAATTCCTGATCAGCCCCCTCATGCTGGCTGATTTCAGGGTGGTCCTGCAAGCTAAACCAGTACCCAACCTGTGTGTCACGCACACTGCTATAGGCCTTAAAGTATTTAGCCTGACTGGCATGGTGATCATTGAATTGCTGGTTCAGTTTTTCCAGTTGGTGATGGCCTGAAGCCGTTGCGTTATCTTCTCCATTCAGGTCCTGCATCCATGCGGGACTGATATGCCAAGCCTGCTCAAGACTCAGGCTGGCTGAATCAAACTGCTCTGAATGGATATGGGTGGTGGCAACTGCCCCTGCACCTTCTTCCTGCGCAAGCCCATCTGGTTGCCAACGCTGCACATGCACCGCGGTGGGTTGCAAATGACGCACGGCAATAAAGCCTGTAATGCTGTCCTGTTGCTCTGTCGCACTACTCCGATGGTAGCGAATAGAGCGGCGCGGCAAAGCCTGATATTGACTGTTGTCATCAATCAGTCGAAGTTTCTGTGGCTGTACAGGTAGGCTAAAATGGGGAACAAACAGTTGGGCTTCATCGACCAGCCAGTTGATGCTTTCACTACGCCATAAACGGGTCAGGAAATCATAGTCCGATTCATTATGTTGCATGATAAACGGACGAATGTCATAGTCCTGGCTTAACCCGTTCAGATCCAGACCCAGGCTTGCAGCAAAAAGTGGACTTTTTTCCTGCCATTCCTTAAATATAACCTCAGTGACCTCAATGACACTCTTGTTCATGAAAACACGGCTATTACGGCGTTTATGCCATAAGCTTGTCGCATCTTTCATGATCAGTTTATATAAGGTCAGCGCCCCATCACTTTGACCATAGCTGGCCTCAGTAATCATGCCCGTGGTGCGGAACAATTGACCTGAGTCAGTCACCTGATCGACTGCAACTTGAACCCCAATGAATTGTTTAAGCGCAATATGGGCGTTGGTGGATAAACAGATCAACTCAACATCCAGTCCTGTATTCAACTGGTGTTGGCCCTCAATGCGTTGTAAGAAAACCTGACTATTTAGAATTTGATTAGAAAATTGTACGTGTACAGCACGTTTTTGTGCGCTTAGCCCCATTTTTTCTAATACATTAAAAATATTAAAAAGCATTTTTATAATCATGGTACAAAGAATCGGCTGCACTTTATAAAAAAACAGACACTCCTGTCTATAAAACCCTGACCATTTTTAGCAAAAAATTACATTTTTGTTTATTTACTGACAAAATAAGGCCCTAAACATCAGTAGTGTTTAGGGCCTTATTTAAGGTGAAGATTCTGTTTTATTTTTGGACAACAGGATACTTTCTAAACAACTGCAATAAGCAGATCAGTAGAATCAGGCTGAAATAGAACAGCGACCATACAGGCAGGGACTGACCTAGAAAAGTCCAGTCAATTGCAGCACATTCACCCGATCCTGAAAGGACTTCCTTAAACACCGCTTTCATTGGCAGGGCATCCACCAGATAGTCCAGACCTGGGCCACAGCTCGGCACCTTGTCGGGTGGCAAGTGCTGTAGCCATACATGACGGGCTGCCACGCCAACCGACCAGCCAATCGACAAGGTTGCCAGCAACGCATAAAAACGTTTAAAGGCGTTTGAAATTGGGTTATGGATAAATGCAATCAGTGCAATCAAACCCATCCCAATCAGGCCAATACGCTGGAAAATACACAGTGGACACGGTTCCAGCCCCTGCACATGCTCTAGGTACAACGCAAATGAGATACCAATAATGCTAGCCAACACCAGCACAGCACTGACTAAACGGTAATTCCATCGCATGGGAAATCCTCTAAAATATTAGCGATATTGTGCAAGATATTGTCCGAAACTCATGTGGTGATCTTGTTCAAGTTGCGACTGTTTTTGCAATGAAGTTTGCGCCAACTGTTCAAAATACTGTTGTCTTTCCACACTTAATGGGTGTTGATCATAACTGTTGACATGCTGCTGCGCCATCATGCTACCAAAGTTCCACGTACCACCATGTTGTAGCGTATCCTCGATCACGTGCGCGGACAGTGTCTGTTCAACATGGTTTAAACGTTGCTGCATCACCTGAACAGCATCCTGATAAAGCTGTGTACCATCTGTTTGGTCAAGTATGACCGCACAGGCCTGAATCGCATTTAAATGACGCTGTGCCCAATCCTGAAATGGTACTGTGGTCTGTCCCGCTACAATTTTGGCATCGGCGGCACGTCCACGATTGACCACTTCAATCTGGTTTTGATCAATCTGTTCCTGTTCATCGGCAAATAAATCAGGACTTTCATTCAATAAACAGTAGAGCGCCAGACTTTCCAGAAAGCCTGCCGTGGTTTCATCAATACCAATTGGGCTATACGGGTTGACATCGACGGCACGAAGTTCAACATAGCCCACACCACGGTCTTTTAATGCCTGTGATGGGGTTTCACCCGCCTGAGGCACCTGTTTTGGACGGACCAGACTGTAGTATTCATTTTCAATTTGCAGCACATGGTCATTGATCTGAATCGGTTCACCATTCTCATCATCCAGACCTAAATTGGTAAATTCAGGATAAGGGGTATGCACCGCTTTTTGTAAGCCATCAAGATAATCGTGTAGATCGTTATAATGAATGCCCAATTCTTTTTGTGCTGAATTTTGGTATCCTAAGCGCCCCATGCGTAATGCGGTTGCCTCAGGTAAATATAAGGTGCCCTTGACCAGTGGCTGTAGATGATGCTCACGGCCTGTCAGGAAACAGCGGCAGACCGATGGGCTTGCTCCCAACAGATACATAACCAATGGAGTAAGTCGGATAAAGTTGCGAATCAGGCCAAAATAGCGGTGGCTACGGTAATCTTGCGGACTGAGTTGTTTTAATTCTGGATTGCTTTCATGTTGCTGCAAGCTGGCAAATAGCTGGTCTGGAAAAGACAGGTTGTAGTGCACCCCTGAAATGGTCTGCATACGGCGACCATAGCGCACACCCAAACCACGGCGGTACAGCGTTTTAAAACGACCGATATTCGATGTGCCATACTGCGCCAGCTTAATATTTTCCTCATTGTCATCCAGCATGCAAGGCATTGACAGTGGCCATAAGCGTTCACCATCTTCCAGTTGCTGATGCACAACACTGTGAATATCCCTGAGTTCATTTAACGCGGCGGCAATGCTGGTTTGCGGTGTGGTGATGAACTCCATCAACGCTTCGGAGTAATCTGTGGTGATATGTGGATGGGTCAGTGCCGAGCCCAAAGCTTTTGGATGGTTTTTTTGTGATAAAAATCCATTGCTTTGCATACGCAAACTTTCACGCTCTATACCACGCAGCATCCCCTTGAATAGCGAGGCATCTACCCACGTTGGTATCACAGAGGAGGAAAGTGTGCTGGGTTGATTCATATATATGCTCGCTTGTTCAAGATCAGCCGACCAACGTAATGGCAACGACTTTGTCGAGTGGATTGGGATTTGAATAATACCCATCCTTTCGACTCAGCCAATTATAACGACAATTATGGCCTAGTCACCTGATTGTATTGGTTTAGCCTGGCAATTTTTAACACAATCCGATTATATAAAACACGCTGAAATTGTGATTTTATTAAAAATAAATCTTCCGATGGATACCCACCCATGCAAGCGCAAGACATTCTTGATTTCTGGTTCGATCCTGACCACCGTTCACTCTGGTTCGCCAAAAGTGATGAATTTGATGCAAAAATTCGTGAGCGTTTTCAAGCAATTCATCATCAGGCCACACAGGCCGAACTGTGGTCATGGCGCAAGACCGCTGAGGGACGCTTGGCCGAAATTATTGTGCTGGATCAATTCTCCCGAAACCTGTATCGCGACCAGCCACACGCCTTTGCCCAGGACAGCATGGCACTGATGCTGGCACAGGAGGCGATCAGCCTGCAACTGGATGCCCAGCTCAGTCCTGAACAGCGTTCGTTCCTGTATATGCCGTTTATGCACAGTGAATCAAAGCTCATACATGAGTTTGCACTCAAGCTGTTTCAACGACTGGGCAATGAAATCAATCTCAGCTTTGAGAAAAAGCATAAGCTGATTATTGACCGTTTTGGGCGCTATCCACATCGCAATGCGATTTTAGGACGAAGCTCAACCGCAGAGGAACTTGAATTTTTAACCCAACCGAACAGTAGCTTTTAGGGCCATCTTCCCAGACCCTGAAAAACAGGAATTGCATATGAAAACTTTATTGATGTGCACACCGCTCCTTGTCGCACTGACATTTACAGGCTGTGCCACCGCCCCATCGCAACCCAGAACGTTTGACCAGCTCGGACAGTTCACCGCTTATCCATTAAATAACAAAACTTACCGTGTGGGTTTCCAGGCCGATCGTAATTTGAGTTATGGTACAGCCGAGGAGATCACTTTGTTAAAGGCGGCACAAACCACGGTCAAGCATGGTTTCCGATATTTCAGCGTTGTGGATGATCCAAGCAACGCCCGCCACAAGACCCAGCGTCAGGCGGTGATTTATCCAGCACCATCTTATTACCCTTATGGCTACTATCGTCGTTACCCAGCCTTTTGGCCCGATCCATTCTACGATATGCCTCAAGTGGTCAATATTGATCCAGTTCAAGTGTCGTATACTATTGAGTGTTTTAAGACACAGCAGCAATCGCCTGACGCATTTGATGCACAGCTCATTTTGCAGTCCCTTGGGCCAAAATATGGACTGAGCCCAGCGGGAGATGTGTTACAGCCGCCTGTGCCACCACAAGGCAAACAGTAAACTAAAGGATGACTAAATGAATTCAGCCGAAGAAATCCATGTACCAAGCCTGCAAAGAAGCAAATACTTCGCCACCATGGCCCTGATTATCGCCGTGATGTCGTGGATTGGCTTTATGGTTGCGGCACATTTCCTCCCTGAATATAAATGGCTCATCCATATTTTCATGCTTGGCGCAGAGGCGGGTGTGGTCGGTGGACTGGCAGACTGGTATGCGGTCACGGTGTTGTTCCGCAATCCTTTTGGGAAAATGCCGCTACCAAAACTGTTGCGCGACCATACTGAAATCATTCCGAGAAACAAGGCACGTATCGCCGAGTCTATGGGCCGCTTTGTACAGGAAAACTTTTTATCGCCACAGATTGTTGAGCGCAGCCTAAAAAATGCCGATATGAGTCTGGCGGTGGGTCAATGGCTGGCCAATCCGCACAACAACAGGCAAGTGGTACAGATGATCCAGCATACTGTACCGAAGATCTTTGAGTTTGTGAGTCAGGACCAGATTGCCTACTTTGTCCAGAACAACAGTGTGCAATGGGTACGCAGCACCAAAATCAACAAGCTTGCCAGTGAAATGTTACGTGCCGTTCTGGAAAATGACTTCCATCAGGATGTGCTACAGCGTGGCCTTGATCTGGCCCATGAATGGATTGTGTCGCATCCTGAAGAGGCACGCGACCTGTCACGCAAACTGTTTCAGGAACTGGGTGTCTGGAAACTTGCCAAAGGTGCAAGCTGGATCGGCATTGATGTACAGCAACGCACCATTGACTCACTGATTGAAAAGGTTGAGTCCATGCTGGCCAATCCTGAGCATCCGTGGCGGCAGGACATTGAAACCACCACGCATAACCTGATGTTACAGCTTGCAGATAGCAACAGTGAAGCCAGCAAACGCTTAAATCAGGGCAAGGATGATGTGCTGGATAGCCCACAGGTGCTGAACTTTATCAGTGGCGCTATTGCCATTCTCTGTGATGCGATCAAAACTGATTTAATGCAGGCAGATTCAGGCATTGCCAGCAATTTACAAGCGGCATTACAACAGTTGGGCGAAAGCCTGATTCAGAATGAAAAAGTGCGTCAGGTTCTGAATGAAAAAATGGTCGGTTTGGCAACCAACTTTAGCGAACAATATAGTGACAAGATCATTCGTTATATCAGCGAACGTATCCACGAGTGGGATTCACGGGAAATGATTGCCAAAATCGAAAGTGAGGTGGGTGGTGACTTACACATGATCCGCGTCAATGGCGTGATTGTCGGGGCATTTATTGGCTTGGCACTGGGTGTGATTCGTGCCATTGTTGAAAATGTTTTATAAATAGCAACATAACGATGGGGGGAATTTACTCCTCATCGTTATGCAGATTGCGCCAGTTGTTGCTTGCTTTGCTGGTAATATCGAACCAAGGCATCGGTGTCCTGCTTTAAAAACGCAGTAAGGTAGGCTTTAACCTGTACCAGTGAAAGCTGCTTAAACTGAACCGTCTCTTTCGCCTGAAGCGTAATTAATCCAAATATTTGTTTTTTAGGGACAACCACGGGAATATCGGTCTTGACGATAAAGTTAAGTTCCTGAGATGACCCGTAGGTATTCAATACGATTTCTATGGTCTGCTCTGTTTTTTCATCAGTAATGGTAAACGTTGGACTTGCACCATCCAGTTGCAACCAGCGGCTTAACTGCTGTTTCCAGCCCATTCTGTCAAATCTGGTTAATATCCCAATGGTATTCAAAGTCCCGAACTGCTCCACATCATTGAGATCAATATGATGCGGGTAGCGTATTTTTAAATCGAAACTGTCCATTGCCTGATGTCCCATTTCACTATAATTGGTATTTAATTGAACCCCTCGATAGAAATTATAGCGCTTTACAGCAGCAACTAAAATAGCGTATCATCATGAAAAACAACAAATTTTTTAGACAATTTTCAATAAAAAATGACCAATTCCGTCACTATTGTTTTTATTCAGACACAATTACCCTGTTTTTCCTGACATAAGACACATTTTTCAGTCGATTAACGGCAAAATTCAACATTTACCTTAATCACAATAACTTGGTCAGGCATCCACTTTCACTATACAATCACGGCAAAACAAAATGTCAATCAGGTTAAAAACAATGTTGCAGCTTCAGTCAAAACTCCCAAGCCAAGGTGTGACCATTTTTAGCGTGATGACTGAACTTGCACAACGACTCAATGCCCTGAACCTGTCACAGGGCTTTCCCGATTTCCCAGCACCGCCTGCCCTGATTGAAGCCCTCTGTCAGGCCACCCAGTCGGGATACAATCAATACCCTGCGGGTGATGGTGTACTGGCATTACGTGAGCAACTGGCGCAGCAATTTCTACAGCGTGACCAGCTACAGCTTGATCCCGTCACTGAGATCACCATTACCCCAGGCGCAACCATCGCAATTTTCTGTGCCATTCAGGCCTGTATTCATGCAGGTGATGAAGTGATTATTTTCGACCCAAGCTATGACAGTTATGCTCCCGCCGTACAGCTTGCAGGTGGAACATCTATTCATATCAATCTTGAGGCACCGACCTTTCAGGTGGACTGGCAACAGGTTAAAGACCGCATCAATGCCAAAACCCGCATGATCATTGTCAATACGCCGCATAACCCAACGGGTGCCATCTGGTCGGAACAGGACTGGCGACAACTGATTGAACTCATTCAGGATAAAAATATTGCGGTGCTGTCTGATGAAGTCTATGAACATCTGGTGTTTGATGGACAGAAACACTACAGCGCGCTACAGTTTCCAGAACTGCGTGAGCGTAGTTATGTAATTGGTTCTTTTGGTAAAAGCTATCATGTGACGGGCTGGAAAACGGGCTATTGCGTTGCCCCACCCAAGCTGATGCGCCTGTTCCGTCAGATTTACCAGTTTGCCAACTTCTGCGGCACCACACCTTGCCAGATTGCGCTCGCTGATTATATGCAACAGCATCCTGAGCATATTCAGGAGCTTCCTGACTTTTATCAGACGAAACGCGACCTGTTTAATGACCAGATTGCAAACTCACGTTTTAAGTTTATTCCATCGCAAGGCACTTATTTCCAAAGTCTGGATTACAGTGCAATCCGTCCTGATCTGAATGACATTGAAATGTGCCAGTTTTTAGCGGAACAGCATAAAATCGTCGCGATTCCGATCTCGGTATTTTATAAAAATGCACCCGATGATCTACGCCTGATTCGTTTCTGCTTTGCCAAAACCGACCAGACGCTGCAACGTGCAGGCGAAATTCTGGTGCAGTGCTGACCAACAAAAAATAAACCGAACAATCATGACTTCAACCTGACTGATAATGGTATGGTGAAAAAATAGATGTTTCAGGATGAAGCATGAAGGAAACTGAATGACACCACACCAACCTCTGGTGATGCAGCCAAACCTCTGGAAAACCTTTTTTGTTTTTCTGGTTCCCTTGATTGCCACCAATATTCTGCAAAACCTGTCGGGTACGATCAATACCATCTTTGTCGGGCAAATGATGGGCGTGGATGCGATTGCCGCCGTTTCAGTGTTCTTTCCAATCCTGTTCTTTCTGCTTGCCTTTGTGATTGGAATCTCGGCGGGAACCACCGTGTTGGTGGGACAGGCCTGGGGTGCCCAGAATCTTGAGAAAGTGCGCTGTGTGATTGGTTCAACCCTGTTCATGACCCTGATTGGCGGTAGCGTGATTGCGGTTTTAGGCGTGATGATGGCTGAACCCATGTTGAAATTGCTGGGTACAGATGCCAAGGTCATGCACCTGTCACTACCCTATGTGCAATGGATGCTGGCAGGTAGCCCACTCCTGTTTGTCTATATTATCTACACCTCAATTCTTCGCGGTGTCGGTGACAGTGTGACACCACTGATTGCATTGAGCCTAACTAGCCTGATTGGACTGGCGGTTACGCCTGTGTTGCTGAAAGGCTATTTTGGCTTTCCCGCCCTCGGGATTATTGCGCCAGCCATCGCAACCATTCTGGGCTATGCAGCCGTACTGATTTTTCTAGGGTTTTACCTCAATTATAAAAACCATCCACTTAAGATTGATCGCCCACTTTTACAGCATATTCGTCATGATGCCACACTAAGCAAACTGATCTTAAAACTGGGAATTCCAACGGGTATCCAGATGGTCACCACCTCTCTGGCAGGCTTGGTGATTATTGGCCTGATCAACCATTACGGCGCACACGCCACCGCGGCTTATGGAGCAGTCAATCAGGTGCTGAACTATATCCAGTTTCCAGCACTGTCAATTTCAATTGCGGCCTCCATTTTTGCCGCGCAGGCGATTGGTGCTGGCAAGCCCGATTTACTGGCAAAAGTCACCCGCACCGCTTTAGGCATGAATTTCCTGTTTACAGGCAGCCTGATTGCACTCGCCTATTTATTCTCAAAATATTTAATGGCACTGTTTATTACTGATCACAGCGTGATTGAGCTTGGACAGCAATTGCTGTTTATTGTGCTGTGGGCTGTTTTATTCTTTGGGGCAAGCGCGATTTTTGCATCAATCATGCGGGCCAGTGGTACGGTGAATGTCCCGATGCTGATCAATATTTTGACCATCATCCTGATTGAGGTGCCGTGTGCGTATGGATTCAGCAAACTTTGGGGCCTGTCAGGCATCTGGATTGCCTATGCACTGTCTTTCGTCTGCCTGTGTATTTTTCAGGCGAGTTACTATCAGTTTGTCTGGAAGAAATCCAAGATTGAAGTGCTGATTTAGCATCACCCATTTTCAAATTAAGTAAAAAAGCCATTCTGTTTAGAATGGCTTTTTCTATCATGATGCCAAGACTTACATCATTTTCGTCGCAATCGCTGCGATACGTTGATAACCCGTTGGGAATAAACGCTGGAAAGAATCCACAATACGCGCATCTGTACCGATCAGCAGACGGCGCTTGTCTTTCAATACCGCATTGAGAATTTGACGGGCCGCCTCTTCTGGTGGCGTACGCAGGAACTTGTCAAACTGCTTGATGGACTTGTTCGGGTCCATACCCAGACTCTTCAGGCTGTCATTCATCTTCGCCGCTTTTGCGATATTGGTGCGGATACCCCCTGGGTGTACGCAAAGTGAGCTTACACCACTCTTTTCAATATCAAGTTCCTGACGCAATGATTCAGTAAAGCCACGTACCGCGAACTTGGTTGCGTTATAAGCTGACTGTGTTGGCTGCGAGGTGAGGCCAAAAATACTGGAGATGTTGATGATATGACCATCTTTGGTTTGCTTGATGAATGGCAGGAATTCCTTGGTGCCGTAAACCACGCCCCAGAAGTTGATGCCTACGATCCATTCCAGATCCTCATAGCTTGCGCCTTCCACAGTTGAGCCCAAAGCCACACCCGCGTTGTTGAAGATCATATTCACTGAACCATGATCCTGTACCGTTTCCTGCGCCCACTGTTTCACCGCATCACGGTTTGAAACATCAAGCACCTTGGTGGTTACAGTCACTGGATATTGTTTTACCAGCTCAACAGTTTGCGCCAGTCCCTTTTCATTGATGTCACTCAATGACAAATGGCAGCCCTGTTTAGCCAATAAAACTGCGAGTTGCTGCCCAATCCCAGAACCTGCACCTGTGATCGCCGCGACTTTATTTTTAAAGTTTTTCATTGCCTATCCTTTGTATTGCGAATGAGATGCACATAGTTCGCCCCAATCATGCGTTGTCATGTGCAGTTTAAGCTGTAACCAATATAATTTTGACAATACAGGTTGTCAATATAGTACAATGGACCTTTAAGACAAATGGCAATAACCAACACCTTACATGTCATAATAGGCCTATTTACATTTTATGACTGAACATGGTTAAAAGAGACAAGGTGGATTTTCAAAATTTGGTTATGCTAGGTCAGCACAACATTGTTGAAATACAAATAACCATGATCTACATGATTTAAAGACTTTTTAGGGAACGGTTTTCTCAATGGCAACTCAAGATCGATCGACACGCAAGAAAAACACGGCTGATAGCAAAGAACGTCAGTTCAAGGGTCTCTCCCTGACTGAGCGCAAGGAAGCACGCCGCGAAAAACTGATTGAGGCAGGCATTGCCATGTATGGCACACAGGGATTCTTCTCGGTGACGGTCAAGGATGTCTGTAATGAAGCCAAGCTGACTGAACGCTATTTCTATGAATCATTTAAGAAAAGCGAGGAACTGTTTCAGACGGTTTTCCTGAAAATGATTGAAAAAATGCAGACCTGCCTGACCCAGGCGGTACTCATGGCTGCGCCTGAACCAAAGAACATGGTCACGGCGGGATTGTCTGCCCTACTCAGCACCATTAAGGATGACCCACGTATGGCACGGATCATTTATATTGATGCCATGCTTGTACAGGATTTACATAATCAGGCCACCATTCAGGAAACCCTGACCCAGTTTGACCGTATCATTCAGGGCTTCGTGATGATCACCATGCCCAATGCCCCACAGAGCGCAGAAGAAGTGTCTTTAATGGCAACAGGGCTGAATGGCTATGTCACGCATATCATTATCCGTTGGGTTTCCGAGGGCTTTAAGCAGCCACTAGAGGATGTTTTGGCGGCTTGCTGTGCAGTGTTCCTGTCCTTTATCGAGACCACAGCCAAAAAAAATTAAAATCGTTTTACAGTTTTATGACAGATACAACCCTAAAACTGAGGTAGAGTTAAATAAATGAATTGCATGACTTTATTGATCGTTTAACTGTCATCATTTGGTCACGGCTCTGCCCCACAATTGTCACAATTTATTGCTAAATTCGACTTTATCAGCTCTTTTGCAATGATATTGTCATAATTAATCTTTGTAATAAGCCTGTCATAACTAAAAAACCATATTTAAGGGTATTGCGCTGTGAAAGATGACTATATTTTAATTGTCGATGATGAGCTACCAATCCGCGAAATGATCCATACCTCTCTGGATATGGCGGGCTTCCAGTGTCTACAGGCTGAAGATGCCAAACAGGCTCACCAGATCATCGTTGATCAGCGTCCCGCACTTATTCTGCTGGACTGGATGCTTCCAGGCGGAGTCAGTGGTGTGGATCTGTGCCGCCGCCTGAAACGCGATGAGAACCTGGCGGAAATTCCCGTGATCATGCTCACCGCACGTGGCGAGGAAGACCATAAGGTACAGGGTCTCGATGCAGGTGCGGATGACTACATGACCAAGCCATTCTCCACCCGTGAACTGGTGTCACGCATCAAGGCGGTGTTGCGCCGTGCCAATGCGCTCAGCGGTGAAAAGGTGATTGATGCCAACGGCCTGATGCTTGACCCTGTCAGCCAGCGAGTCAGTTTTGGCAACAGTATTTTAGATATGGGGCCGACCGAGTACCGCTTGCTGGCATTCTTCATGACCCATCCTGAACGTGCCTATACCCGTGCCCAATTGCTGGATCAGGTCTGGGGTGGCAATGTCTATATTGAGGACCGTACCATCGATGTGCATATCCGTCGCCTGCGCAAGGTGCTGGAACCATTTGGGGTGGATCGTTTTGTACAAACGGTACGTGGTACAGGCTATCGTTTCTCTACACGCGCTGATTTGGCGGCAGGTTAAAATCCTTTATGTATGAACCCTATCCCGTCCCTGAACTCGCTCGTGAACACCAGCGTTTTCGCTACAGCAGTTTATGGACGTTTGCAAAACAGGATTTAAGGCTGCTGCTGTTTTTCTTATTGATTGCAAGCTTGATTGGATTCGGGGTCGGATACTTCTGGAGCTGTGTTTTTATCGCGTTCGTGGTTTTTTTTGCCCTCCAGCTACGCTCGCTTTATCTGGTCAATGACTGGATTTCCAATCGTCCCTACGATGTGCCACCCAACCTCAATGGCATCTGGGGTGCATTGCTGTTCAATGTCTACCGTGCCCAGCGTCAGGAACGTATTGTTCAGGCGGAAATGGTCGGACTAATCGACCGCGCACAATCCTCCCTGGTGGCGTTGGCCGAGGCGGTGGTCTTGATTGATGACCAGCATCAAATTGAATGGTGGAATCCCGCTGCGGAAAAATTACTGGGGATTAGCCCATTGGACCGTGGACGTAACTTGCTGGCGATTTTACGCCAACCCAACTTTATTGAATATTTCAAGCATAGTGATCAGGCACCCGATGGCATTCGTCTACAGGCCAAAATGGATGAAGAACATTATGTACAGGTAAAACTGACCCGTTTTGGGGGTGAAAGTCGGTTGCTGGTTGCCTATGACATTACCCGCATGCACAACCTTGAGCAGATGCGGAAAGACTTTGTCGATAACATCTCACATGAACTACGGACTCCATTGACCGTGCTCAGTGGCTATATCGAAACCTTTACCGATCAGGATGACATTACCCCACGCTGGAAACGTGCCTTTACCCAAATGCAGTCGCAAACCAAGCGTATGAATGCCCTGGTCAATGACCTGCTGCTGCTTTCCAATCTGGAAAATAACAAGAAAGTGGCAAAAAACCAGATCATTGACATGCCAAACCTGATGAACCAGCTGTTTGATGATGCGCGCGCCTATAACCTTGATTATGGTCATACCCTGAATCTGGATATTGACAGTCACTGTGACCTGATTGGCTCGGATATGGAAATTGCCAGCGCGTTCAGCAACCTGATTACCAATGCCATTAAATACACACCTAAAGGTGGCATTATCACCATTGGCTGGCATGAAGATGGTGATCACGCCTATTTTACGGTACAGGACACTGGTATTGGCATTAACCCCAAACACCTGCCCCGCCTCACCGAACGTTTCTATCGGGTGGACAGCGCACGTAGCCGCCAGACAGGGGGAACAGGTCTGGGCCTTGCCATTGTCAAGCATGTCTTGATGCAACATGGTGCACATCTTGAAATTAGCTCCAAAGAAAATGAAGGCTCAACCTTTACCGCAGTTTTTCCGAAAGAACGCCTGTACCGAATGTTGTAAAGTTTAGGTCATCTGCCCTTCCCTCTGCGTTTAAATTTAGCTATTATCCTGTCTAGATTTTTCGCTGTAGACCAAAGATGAAGCCTTATACCTATGTATCCCTGTTCAGTAGCGCTGGCGTGGGATGCTATGGATTTAAACAACAGAATTTCGACTGCGTCCTCACCAATGAGCTGATTGAAAGACGCATGGATGTTCAGAAATGCAATGCAAAATGCGGCAATCCACAAGGCTATCTGTGTGGTGACATTACCCTGCCTGAAATCCAGCAATATGCCCTGAATCATATACAGCAATATAAAAAAGACCATGCACTCAAAGACATTGACGTGGTTATCGCCACGCCACCGTGTCAGGGCATGTCAGTGGCAAACCATAAAAAGGCCGAGAACGAGATTGTCAGGAACTCGCTGGTACTTGAAGCCATTCACATTGTTTCCCTGATCAAGCCGAAAATCTTTGTCTTTGAAAACGTGGCTGCATTTATGAACACCAAGTGTGGTAAAGAAGGGCGGGAACGCAAGATTTCCGAGGCAATTCATGAAGAACTCGCTGCGGACTATGTTTTTGATTCAAGGATTCTCAACTTTAAGGATTATGGCGCACATTCCAGCCGCTCGCGCTGTCTGGTGCTGGGGATCAGGAAAGACCTGTCCCAGCATATAACTGTCTCTCAGCTTTGGCCCTCTCAGGAAACCGCCAAGAGCATGAAAGAGCTGATCTCTGACCTACCCCGTTTAAGTGTTATGGGAGAAATTTCCAGTCACGACATTTACCATAACTTTAAGGCCTATAAACCACATATGCGTGCATGGATCAGCGACTTAAAGCAGGGTGAAAATGCCTTTGACAATGCTGATCCACTGAAACGTCCACATCAGGTCAAGGACGGTGTTATTGTTCCCAACGTGAATAAAAACGGCGATAAATATAGCCGACAACTCTGGGATAAAACCCCGCCCTGCGTGCATACACGGAATGATATATTGGCTAGCCAAAATACCGTGCATCCAGAGGATGACCGCGTGTTTAGTCTCAGGGAACTGATGATTTTTATGAATGTCCCCGCTGGTTTTAAATGGAGCCCGCAGGATGAGACCGTATTGAACCAATTAAGTCTAACTGACAAACAGGCTTACCTGAAAAAGCATGAGGTCAACATTCGGCAAAGTTTGGGAGAGGCTGTTCCAACCATTATCTTTTCAAAGATTGCTAAAAACATTAAAGAGGCTTTAGCAAATGTTGAAGAATAAGGACAGCTACCTCAAGCAGGTGATCAGCAGTCATCGTTTAGAAGTGTTTGAGGAAAACAGGAATTTTATCCTGAACAATCCACTGTCTTTATCTATCCATGACCTATCACGGATTGCGGAACTCACCAACAGCCATCAGGAATCGACTGCTGCCTATTATACCGATCCCATGACGGTATCCGCGCTCTGCCAGAACCTGCCTGAATTTCATCAAAAAACCATCCGCATACTGGAACCCTCTGTAGGGGTGGGAAATATCCTGCGCGAGGTGATTGCCAAATATAAGGATACGGTTGAATCCATTGAGGTTGATGTATTTGACATTAACCATCATTCATTGGAAATCTGTGAGATTCTGATGGATAAAACATTTGGTCCCTTAACAAATATCAAGATCAACTATATTCATGATGATTTCCTGCAATACCAATTTCATCAACATTACGACTTAGTGGTTGGTAATCCACCCTTTATAAAAATCAAGGGAAAATATAGAGAGAACTTGCGTACAGAATTAAATAATCCTGTTGCCGATAATAGTGCAGCTTTCTTTCTGGATAAAGCGATTGGTCTAGCCCAGCATGTCGCCTTAATTCTGCCTAAATATTTTCTCCATAATATGGATTTCTCAGTTTCCAGAGAGAAAATAAAACAGCTAGCGATCAATAAAATTGTTGATTTTGGAGAAACAGGTTTTAAAGGTGTACTGATTGAAACCATTTGCCTGTTTATTGATACTCAGGCAGTTTCAGAAAATTCCTCTACACAAGTGATTTCTATTCCGAAGAAAATCAATATTCTTCAGAAGCAGGCCGACATTACCCAGTCCACGTTCCCAAACTGGCTGATCTATATTGATGAAGCTTTTCAAAAACTGACTGCCAAAATGCAGTTTGGTATTTTCACTGTCTTTCGGGATCGGCAGATTACCGCCAGAATATTAAAATCCACAGGTGATATTTGGGTGATTAAATCCAAAAATATCCCGAGAACTGGGGAAGCCATTTACCATATTGAGGATGACGCATTTATTGATCGGGAACATTTATCCAAGCTTGCCGTTGGGCAATATTTAGAACGGGATGATGTGTTTCTGAGTCCAAATATGACCTATTATCCAAGGGTGGTGAAAAAACCTAAACACTGTATTGTGAATGGTTCTGTTGCAATTTTCGAGTTAAAGGCAGACATCAGCATTTCTGAAGAAGATTTATTATTTTTTGCATCGGCTGAGTTTGAAGCATTCTACCGCATTGCCAGAAATCATAGCACCCGTTCATTAAATATTGATAATATTGCAATATTTTATTTTGGTAAGAGACAGCATCGTGTTTAATGAAAATCATCTGGAACAGTTTCTAAATCAATCCAACTATGATATCAGGCTACCGAATAATGCCCGATGGATTGATCAGAAATGTACGCCAGATGTGGTTTGTATTATTGCCGACTGTATTCTGAACTATATTGAATCCAGCCAGAAAACCACTTTTCTAACCAAGGAAATCTGGAATTCAGACTATGCCAAAGAAATTTCGGATATTTTCTCAAAGCCAGATGTCAGCAGTTCAAATGCGCAAAATGAATACGATAAATTCTTTCAGCAACCTATGGAGCTTCTCAGTTACTCAGGACTGCTATTAAAACAAAAACAGGGAAACCAGAATTTATATACTGTCCAGAATATTGAGTTATTAGAATATATCGCCCGTAGGGAAAGAAACTGCCTCAACTTTTTAACCCACTACATAACAAAAGTCCTGAAAGACAGTGGCATATATACCCATTTTGAAAGTTTCTTCAGCACACCAAATGCCAATACCTTTTCACAGCTCAAAGGTCAGTTTGAATCATTTATGATTCAACATACAGCGATTAATACTGAGATTGAATGTAGACGTATTTTTACCAAGGTACTCAATCCTTTATCTTTTGTCTTAAGAAACTACGGTACGGAAAGAGGACGCCTGTCCCCACAAAAGATCACCTATGACCAGTTGATGTACAACCGTTTAAACTTTAGGGACTTATATAGCAACAAACCTAAAGATGTCACCCGAAATGAATATGAACCCACAGTCCCTGAAAAACTAAAGCTGGAAAAATTCTGGAAATATAATTCCAGCAAAGCCAAAAAGTTACTCAGAGCATTTAATGATGAGTTTCGAAACCGTATTTCAGAACATGAGGACGATCTGGCAAACTGTGAGGCCACCCATATTCACCATATCTTTCCTGAAGCCATGTATCCCGCTATTTCTGGAACCGTTGAGAACCTCATCGCCTTGACCCCATCCCAGCATTTAAATCGGGCGCATCCACTCGGTAAAACACAGGAAATTAATAAGGAATACCAATACCTATTGCTCATCTCTAAAATGAAAAGTATTGAAGCCAATTTAAGTCAGTCTACGATTCCACAAATTTATGATTTCAACCAATTCAGGGAGGTTTTGGCTGTGGGCTTAGATCAACCACAGATTCATGCCATTCCAGACCTCGATTTTGCTTCGATGACAACAGCGATAGAGCATTACTTTCAATAAAAGTGGAAATGTTAAACTTTTACAAAAAGATTTATGCAATATCCCTTAACTCAGAAGTTCTAATATTCGCACATGCCTGCGGGTAATATCCCCCAAAGGGCTTGTATTGAGTGGGCTGATAGTTATGGAGAATATGCTGGCTTTCGATCATGCCAATCGGATACCAATACTGGCCTACAGGATTCCACTGGTTGCTATTTTGTGGACGCAAGAAACAGCCAAACATGACCATGTCATAATGTGTCAATAAAGGATATTGCCCCGCGACAATCAGTCGCCGTCCATATGCCTTGTCATCATGTATCTGGCGTGTTGTCACGGCATTGACCAATTGCATGCTGGGCAGGGTCTCGGTCTTTACATCAACCCGACCACCATTATGGATAAAATCATAGTCATCGGGACGTAAATAATTGTCTCGAATATTTACCCGCCAATCTATTCCCAAATAGGTCTGGCAAGCAAACTCGCCCAGAAAGCCAATAATTTGTCTGGTATCTTCATTTAAATACCCTAAATTAAAGTGGGGATGTAGATAGTTGTTTCTTCTTGCGACTTCATTCTGAGCTACGCTCAGCATTTCTTGTGTTATTTTGATCATTAGGAATATCTGTTATTTAAATTAAACCCATTAGGTCTGGGCTTGGTTAAGTTGAAGCGAATGAATCGAAAAATAATTATAGGTAATCATCATGAAAAAAGCCCGACATCCTGTCGGGCTTTTTCGTATTTCGCACTTTAGGTATAACTCCTGTCCTACCTCACGTCCTGATGCATGAACTTATCATTTTTGTTTTATGTTCTGGAACTTCCTGTTCCTGATGAGTTTATATTAGGTGATTTTCTGGAGTATGGAAATGCGCCATTGACTGGAATTGGTGTAAGAAAAAGCGTACAGAGGTAGTTTTATGCTTGGCAAGAAATACCAGTTTATTGGCTTATAAGGTCATTAATCATTTTTTCTGAGTCAATGATTTAAGCTATTTAATCCATTAGGTTATAAAAGTTAATAGATTAAATAAGTTCACAATAAGGCTAAAAATGATGTGGAATAAATTAGATATTGGGTCTGGTCGCCCGTTAATATTGTTGCATGGCATTGGTATGTCACATAAAGCATGGAATCCTATAATTCCAATCCTCAGTCAATCGCGCCGAGTAATTGCATTTGATATTGCAGGGTTTGGTGATAGTCCCAAATTTGATTTAAATCTAGAACCTACTATTGAAAATCTTGTTAAAGCATTAGCAGAACAGCTTCATGAAATCGGTATTGATGAGCCTGTAGATATAGTTGGAAACTCAATGGGGGGATGGATGGCTTTAGAAGCAGCTCGTATAGGTTTAGCAAGCTCTGTTGTCGCAATTTCACCAGCGGGACTGTGGCTTAAGTCACCAGCGCATGTAAAGACCATTTTTTTTAGTTTGAGATATACAATAAAGTTAATGCCATGGTTCTCTAGAGAACTAATGAAGTTTGGTATTTGCAGAGAAATATTTTTAGCAGTTCCAGTTAGTATTGGAGGCCGAAAAATTTCACCAGAAGATGCAATAAATTCTATTAATGATTTTTCAAAAGCATCTGATTTTGAAAGAACATTTTCAAATGCAGGTCGATTTATTGATGGGAAAAACATTAAAATCCCGTTAACAATAGCTTTTGGTTCAAAAGATTGGTTACTAACCCGTAAAGACTGCCAAATAAAGCAAGAATTACCGAAACAAACAAAATGGATTGAGCCAAAAGGTTGGGGGCATGTGCCAATGTGGAAAGATCCTAATGGTGTAGCAAATCTAATACTTGAAAATATCTAATAAACTAAAGGCGTTTTAACATTTTATGGTAGTCTCCTCATAGGCCTTTAAAAAATTAAAGCCCCTTACAACAATATTAAGGGGCTTTAATATCATCTTGAAATTTTTACAACTCAAATAGAATGCCCTAACCGCTCGCCCATTACTACAGTCGAATTGGCTTTAAACTGCTCTTCCCACACTATTTTATCTTTTTCAAACAATACCACAGCAGTAGAACCGAGGTAGAAACGTCCAAGCTCAGCCCCTTTATCCAGTTGCAGTTGATGATGCTGTAACTCAACTTTACCTGTTGGTTTCACCTTACCCGTTGCAACCGTTTCAATCCCAGCCACAATCATCGCACCAACCAACACCACCGCCATACGGCCCAGCTCAGTATCAAACAGGCACACCATACGTTCATTACGGGCAAACAAACCTGGTACATTTTCAGCAGTGGTTTGGTTTACTGAAAACAACTCGCCTGGAATATATAAGGTTTCGGTCAATGTGCCAGCGAATGGCATATGTACACGGTGATAATCTTTCGGTGATAGATAAACAGTTGCAAATTGTCCATTCTGAAATGGCTTAGCCAATTGCGGATCACCAATCAATTTCTCAACAGAAAAACTTTGACCTTTGGCCTGAAAAATATCGCCAGATTCGATTTTACCTAACTGCGAAATCGCACCATCCGCAGGACATACGATACTGTCCGCTCGCTCATCCACACCACGCACACCCTGTTTTAATGCACGGGTAAAAAACTCATTGAATGACTTGTATTGCTGTGCATTGCTTTGATCAGCAATACTCATATCAATGCCATATTTTGCCTTGAACGCCTGAATAACAGCAGTTTTCACCAAAACATTTTCACTTGCGGCAACCTTGCCAATCACACGGCTCAGTTGGTGTTGTGGCACAAGATTCTGTGCTTTGATAAACAGTTGTTTTTTTAAATCTGCTGCAAAACTCAAGATGGTGTCTCCCCTGAAATAATAGGACTATCGAGGCGATTGCCCCATTCACTCCACGCACCATCGTAGGCCCTGACTTGCCAGTTAAGCAATCTCGCCAAAATATACGCCAAGCCCGAACGGTGATGTGACTGACAGTACACCACCACAGGTTGCTGTAAATTAAAGCCTAATTGCTCCAAACGTTGTTGAGTGCGTTCAAGCGGGTGCAATTTTAGATGATTTTCACGATTAAGGGCAGTACTCCATTCAAAATGCAGTGCACTTGGGATGTGACCCCCACGACGCGCGGCCAAACGAAGTCCCGTATATTCCTCATTGGTACGACAGTCCCAAAGCTGGATATTTTCTTGCTGAACCTGCTGCAATAGCTCGTTGTATTCAATCCGATGCTGTTGCACGGTATTCAGGTCAACCTGTAGCAGATCAGTGACAGGCGTGACTTTTTCAACCTCTGCGGTGGTGGGTAGACCAGCGCCCAACCAGCCATGAATTCCGCCATTGATCAAACTGGTACGGGTAAAGCCAAGACAATGTAAATTCCAGATTAGGCGACCAGCCCAAGCCCCACCTTCATCGTCATAAACCACCACATGGTGCTGCGGTGAGATATTCAGCTTTTCAATCAGGGTTTGTAATCCCTGTACATCGGGCAATAGACCATTGGCCTGTTCCTGTTGCGCCACCAGATATTTAGGTTGTAAATGAATCGCATGCGGGATATGTAATTGTTCATAAACCGATGCTCGGCTTAAATCAATAATACGAATCAACTCGTGCCCCAAGTAGGGCACAAGCTGCTCAGGTTCAATCAGTAAATCAAGTTTAAAGTCTACATCTGTCATGGTTAGGGGTCTTGTCGCCACAGCACTGCAATGATTTTAACATAGCCTACTTTTTATCTTTGTCTGATTTTTTGCATTCGTTTAGCAAAAAAGAAGATATAGACTACATCGCTTCCTCAATCTCAAACACCTGACGTAGATACGCCAGAAATGTATCGTTATCGGTCATGGTTTTTCCTGGGCTGTCCGAGATCTTCGCCACCGACTGCCCATTACATTCCACCAGTTTTAACACGATATTCAGCGGAGTCTGCCCCATATCATTGGTGAGGTTGGTGCCAATCCCAAAACTGACCTGAAAACGGTCCTTAAAATATTGATGCAATAACCAGGCTTTTTCCAGATTAAGGCCATCACTAAAGGTCAGCATTTTGGTCTTGGTATCAATCTTTAATTGACGATAATGTGCATAGGCCTTGTCACCCCACTCATAGGGATCGCCACTGTCATGGCGCAAACCATCAAACAGCTTGGCAAAATACAGGTCAAAATCACGCAGGAACGCATCCATCCCCACCACATCGGTCAGGGCAATCCCCAGGTCACCCCGATATTCCTGAACCCATGCCTCCAGCGCGGCTTTCTGAAAATTGCGCAACCGCACGTCCAGCGCCTGAAATGCCTGTAAAAACTCATGTGCCATGGTTCCAATCGGGCTGATACCCAACTCTTTCGCCAGCAGTACATTGCTGGTGCCACGGAACACCTGCGGTGCAGCATCATGAAACGCCTGCACCACATGCTTTTGCCAGTCAAAACTATAACGGCGACGGGTGCCAAAGTCTGAAACCAAGAATGGGGGATCATTGTCCTGCTGTTGCTGGGCATAGTGTTGCAGTTGCACCAGCTTGTGCTGTAATCGGCGCTCACCCTCAGCCCAAACCTCATCGGTACGGATACGGCGGAAATACAGTTCATTGACAATGGCCAAGACAAAGATTTCAAACATCATGGCCTGCACCATCGGCCCCTCAATCCGAATATCCAGCCGCCCTGCCGCATCAATACTGGCCTGAATAAAACGTCGCTTGAGCTGGAACAGCTCCAGATAGTCAACAAAGTCACTCTTGATGAAGCGCAGTGAACGGAGGTACTGCAATTCATCCTCTTTAAAGCGAAGTTCGCACAGCAAATCGAGCTGATGGTTGAGATCACCCAGAATTTCCGTCAAGGGATAGGCGGTATCCTCCAGATTTCGGCAACGGAATAAATAGACACTGTGCGTTTGTGGAAACTGGTGCAGCACCACTTGCAACATGGTGAATTTATATAGGTCGGTGTCCAGTAAAGATTGAATGATGGCAGACATAGGCGATGGTTTTAACCAATTCTTTTGCATAATATAAGTTGTTATACAACCAAATGACTGGGATTGGATAGTAGACTTTTGCTGCACAGTCAATTTTTCAGGCCCATTTGTCTGCTAAAATCTCCTGTCTTTTTCATCTATCTTTCAATGTTATGCGCGCATTAATCCAACGGGTCCTCGAAGCCAAGGTCGTGGTTGAGGGTCAAACCACAGGTGAGATTCAACAAGGCTTACTGGTATTTTTGGGAGTCGGTAAAGAAGATACCCTCGAAAAAGGCCAGAAGCTGATTGACAAGATTTTAAAGTACCGCATCTTTGATGATGAGAATGGCAAAATGGGCTGGAATGTCAGCCAAGCCAATGGTGGCATTCTTTTGGTGTCCCAGTTTACCCTGATGGCACAAACCCAAAAAGGGCTGCGTCCAGACTTTGGGCCTGCAATGCCGCCAGCCGCAGCCAAAGCGCTGTATGAACAATTGGTGGAATATGCACGCCAACAATTTGCAAATGTCCAAACAGGTATTTTTGCTGCTGACATGAAAGTGCATTTGGTCAATGATGGTCCTGTGACCTTTAATCTGGAAATTGAATAAATTTAGACCATAAAAAAACTCCCGAAT
>NZ_JAOCLL010000025.1:0-47871 GCF_029845285.1 Acinetobacter sp. GD03645
TTCATAGTCTATACACCCTATCTAAAGTTAAATAAAAAATTAAAAAAATTTCATATCCTAAAAAAGATTTCAAAAGAACTCTTTTTTATTCCATATTAAAAATATTTTGACATTTACTTGTTTGGACATTAATTTGATATCAAGCATCGATACTATGCTAGTCAGTCCACCGCTCAATTTTAGTTGAGTTGGCGAATATCCCCTTGCGATAATGTATATTTCTCGTCTTGAGATGAATATTTCTATCCTTATTATATGCCATAAGGGTGATGTGGGCTGCACAATGAAAATGGCGAGCTATAAGGTTAGTACTTATGCAAAACTTAGTTTTCCCATCAGGATTATCTGTTCAGAGAGCAAAAAAACGTGCCAAAGAACTTGTCAAAAGTGAACAAGTAAAAACACAAACTGATGCACTTGATGTAATTTCTTTCAAAGAAATGAATAAGCCATGGGCTTTAGCAATGGCGCAACTTCAAAAAAAATCAGACTCATTAAATCATTTAATTACATTGGCTGATATTGAAAGAATTCTGGAGCAAGAACCTCTACTAGACTATAACGGCTTTGGCCACTCTGACTCATACCATGAATCTTTTTATAAACGGTATACGTTTCAGGACTCTAAAGCTGAATATCTTCAAAATTTTAAAAAGAATAGAGAAAGCCTAAAAAAAGCGCTTGATGAATGCCAGCGATGCTGTATGTATCTACAGCATCTGAAAAAAATAAAAGCTACTCGCTACAATCTAAGTAGTTATACATTTAAACATAGCGTTGAATACTACCACCGTCAGTTGAACCACTTTGATAATGTATATGTGTCAAATGGAGCCTTTATTTGTGCAGCACTACATATGGGCTTTAAAGTAATTCGAAAAAATGACACTAGCCCTAATGCTTGGATCTGTGCCAGTATACAATCAGATATTGTTATGTGGGGTAGGCTACTTGATCAACAAAGTTCTTTAGAACCTAAAGAACTAAAGCTTTTAGCAAAGTTGGAAAAGAAGATTGGCCTCTGATCAAGTAGGCATTTTTAGTTTACAACTATATTGTTAAATGGAAAATTAAAGTCTTAAACTTAGTTTAAGACTTTAATGTAAAAATTGAATGGTATGAAATTTTTAACTCATTGATTTTATTAAATCATAAGTTTACAACTTTATTGTTCAAACACAGGTTCGCCTTTCTTCTATCCTTTACCATCATTTCAATTAAAAATTTATTTTATGCCACATAGCGGCTGTTTTTATGATTTAGCAAAATAATTGAATTCAGGATTACCGCACCTAAAATAGAAATTAAAACCAGTTTCCAGTCCACAAAAAACAGTGACGTTAATAAGATCGCCACATCAATTCCCATCTGTACCTTTCCAGCTGGGATCTTGAAATGTTCCTGCAAATACAGCGCAAGCAGGTTGATGCCACCCAGACTTGAACGATGCCGAAACAGGATCAGGAAACTTACTCCCATCAGCATATTGGCAAAAATCGTGGCATAGATTGGATTGACCTCTGACAACTGAAAGAAATGGGGAATGGTTTCCGTAAACCCAGCCAGTAATGCCACCGCAACAAAGGTTTTCACCACAAGGGCAATACCCATCTTTTTATAGGCAAAATAGTAAAATGGAATGTTGATCAGGAAAAATAACACGCCAAACTTGATGTCAGTGATGTAGTGAATCAACAATGATAACCCTGCTGTTCCACCTGTCATAATGCCTGCCTGCTGCAACAGGGTCATGGCAAACGATAAAATGAATGTTCCAATCAACATCGCCAGAACATCCTCCACTCTTGAGTGTTGGTCTACCACAGGCACGGCTGGGCTTAGCAAAGATACATGTTGATCAGTACTCATAACGGCATAACTCAAGAAAGAAGACAACAGCAGGGAGAGCATCCTGAATAGGGATGCGGATTGATATATTTGATCATTTTTATGGCTTTTACGCAATTTATTATTATATTTTTATCATAAATGCAATTTATAATTAAAATAACACACTAGAATACACAAAGGTTGCGTTGTGATAGCGTTATCTTGACTGGCGTTACAAGGGCAGCAAAGTATTTATTATTTAATCGCAAT
Organism: Acinetobacter sp. GD03645; assembly: GCF_029845285.1. NCBI lineage: Bacteria > Pseudomonadati > Pseudomonadota > Gammaproteobacteria > Moraxellales > Moraxellaceae > Acinetobacter > Acinetobacter sp. GD03645. The sequence goes on from NZ_JAOCLL010000025.1 coordinate 2,101, forward strand.
GCCATTTTCCTTTAATTTTTCTAAAACAATAGATGTATTTAAATTACTGACTCCAAAGTTACTGGATGACAAAGTACCAATTAATTTCACCATTTCATCCAAACTCTTGACCGCAACTTTGAGTACAAAATCATAACTGCCCGTGAGTTTATGAATATCTTTAACTGCGGGTTCATGCAAAAGAAACTCAACAAAACGATCATGGGTTGCATCATTATAATTCTGCAATTTCACCTCAATAATCCCCATAATCGGGGTTGGGTCGGCATCCAGGGCAATCTGTGCATAATAGCCTGTGATAATTTTCTTCTGTTCGAGGTTAATCCGACGGCGTGAACACTGGGAAGTGGACAATCCCACCAACTCAGCGAGTTCCTGATTGGCCAAACGCCCATTAAACTGGAGGTGATGAATAATTTTGCGGTCAAAATCATCTATTTCTTCAGTCATAACACTCTCTATTACTGTTCTAGTCCGCAAATACAATAAGGCATTTACTCGTGAACAAAAGTTTACGTTTTTAGCACAGCCGTCACAAGCCTAGGTAAGCAGGTTGGATGACTGTATCCGCTGAACCCCCTGCCCAGACATTTCCTGCCAGGCCTTTTGCAGTGAGCCATTCAGGTCAATCGCCTTACAGGCATCCTCAACCACATAGGTTTTAAAGCCAAAATGTACAGCATCCAAAGCCGTCCATGCCACACAGAAGTCCGTGGCAATTCCAACAATATAAACGGTATCCACCTGATGTTCCTTTAAATAGCCATTGAGACCTGTGGGTGTCTTGCGATCAGCCTCCATAAAGGCGGAATAGCTATCAATATCTGGATGAAAGCCCTTACGGATAATCAGCTGCGCGGCTGGAATATTTAGGCGGGGATGAAATTCAGCATCATGGCTGCCCTGCACACAGTGTTTTGGCCATAGCACCTGCGTACCATAAGCCAGTTCAACCGTTTCAAAGGGCATTTTATCCTTATGGTTTTCCGCAAAGGAAATATGCTGTTCAGGATGCCAGTCCTGTGTCAGCACAACCGTATCGAACTGCTGCGCCAACTGGTTAATCAATGGAATAATCTGGTCCGCATCGGCGATCGCCAGATTGCCGCCTGGCGTAAAGCCATTTTGGACATCGACCACGATCAATGCGCTATGTCTGGAATGTTTCTGCATTTTATAATTCAACCTTAAGCTGCTGTTTTTACCTTACCCTGCTGCTGGCTTTCCCGCCACTGTTCCCTGAATTTTTATCGAGATGAATTAAAGTTTTCCACAGTTTGACTAAAGCATATTGTTCTTATGCGCTCGATCAGTCATAATTTGCATAATTGTCATTCAACCAAGCTCATTGCTGAATGACCAATCAAAATACTGCAACCATCCATTATTTCGTTTTTTATTCACTTCAAATTCGGATGGGAAAATAGGATATTTTTTTAAAATGACTCAGCTAGCACAGAATATTCAAGGCTCAATTGTCGCAATCGTTACCCCTATGTTTGAAGATGGTGGTGTGGATTGGAAGAGTCTTGAGAAGCTTGTTGAGTGGCACATCCAGCAAGGCACACATAGCATTGTCGCTGTCGGCACAACAGGCGAAGCCTCAACTTTGAGTATGGAAGAACATATCAAGGTCATTCAGGAGGTGATCCGCGTTGCCAATAAACGCATTCCGATCATTGCTGGAACAGGTGCGAATTCGACACGTGAAGCGATTGAACTGACTCAGGCAGCAAAAGATGTGGGCGCTGATGCAGCGCTTTTGGTCACGCCTTATTATAATAAACCGACGCAGGAAGGCTTATACCAGCACTATAAAGCCATTGCTGAAGCGGTTGATATTCCACAGATCCTTTACAATGTTCCAGGCCGTACTGGTGTAGACATGCAGAATGAGACGGTGATCCGCCTTGCCGATGTCAAGAACATCGTTGGTATCAAGGATGCAACAGGTGACATTCCCCGTGGCAAGGCACTCATTGATGGCCTAAACGGCAAGATGGCGGTTTATTCAGGTGATGACCCAACCGCATGGGAACTGATTTTGCTGGGTGCCAAAGGCAATATTTCCGTCACCGCAAATGTTGCGCCTAAACAGATGAGCGATGTTTGTGAGGCCGCACTGGCGGGAGAGCAGGCAAAAGCGCAAGACCTGAATCAGCAAATTGCAAATCTACACAATATTTTGTTTTGCGAATCAAACCCAATTCCTGTGAAATGGGCGTTGCATGAGATGGGCTACATGGGCACAGGCATTCGCCTGCCTTTGACCCCGCTTGCGGAACAATATCGTGAACCTCTTCGCAATGGTTTAAAAGTTGCGGGAATTATTTAATACGAGCAATTTATGATGCAATTACGTCTTGGTGTTGTCCTGGTCATTTCAGCTTTAAGTTTGGCTGGTTGTGGTCGTTTTGCCCTGAATAACCATTCTCTGGATTATAAAAAGGCGCAGGCACTTGAACCTCTCAAATTCCCTGAGAATGCAACGGTCAGACCATTCACACCATTGTATCCAGCTCCTACGGTTGACGCGCTTGCCATCGAGCATGCGCCAAACTTCGTAAACAAGACGGGCAACCGTTATGCGCTTCCCCGTCCAGAGGCAATGCAGAGTTCAGGCAATCCCGCTGCAAACACAACTGCGACTTTAGGTCGTCCACAACTGGTGATGGATGGCAACAAGAATCCACTGCTTAAGGTAGACGGGCCAACCGCAACCGCCTGGCAGTATACCTTTGCAACCTTGAGCAGCCTCAACTACAAGGTGGTTTCACAGGCGGACAATGGTTATGAGGCAACCATCAAGGTAGGCGACCAGAACTACCTGCTCAAGCTCTCTGCCGTAGGCACAAGCAACACTGTTGCCCTGTTTAAACTTGACACCACCTTTGCGGACCAAGCCACTGCAACGGAAGTGTTAACCCAGATTTACCAAAATTGGCCAGCCTAGTGGTTGACTAGGCATTTTCTAAATAAAGGTTCCCCCATGTTAAAACAAACCTTGCTCTATACTGGTAAAGCAAAATCTGTCTATGAAACAGATCATGCTGACCACCTGATTTTAGTCTTTCGTGATGATGCCTCTGCGTTCAATGGCGAAAAAATCGAACAACTAGATCGTAAAGGCAAGGTCAACAACCGTTTTAACGCCTTTATCATGGAAAAACTGGCTGAAGCTGGCATTGAGACGCATTTTGAAAAACTGCTTTCTCCAACTGAAGTGCTGGTTAAGAAACTCCAGATGATCCCAGTTGAATGTGTGATTCGTAACTACGCGGCGGGTTCACTGTGCCGTCGCTTGGGTGTTGAGGAAGGCAAGGAACTGACACCGCCAACTTTCGAATTGTTCTTTAAGGACGATGCGCTTGGCGATCCAATGGTGAACGAGTCTCAGGCGATTGCCTTGGGTTGGGCGAATGCTGAACAGCTTGAAAAGATGAAAGAACTCACTTACCAAGTCAATGATGTGCTTAAGGCATTGTTCGACGCGGGCAACATGATTCTGGTTGACTTCAAGCTTGAGTTTGGTGTGTTCCATGACCGCATTGTACTGGGTGATGAGTTCTCTCCAGACGGTTGCCGTTTATGGGATAAAGACACCAAGAAAAAACTGGATAAAGACCGTTTCCGTCAGGGTTTAGGCGGTGTGGTTGAAGCCTATGAAGAAGTTGCTGCACGTTTGGGCATCAACCTAGATGATATCTAAGCTCCTATAAAGCTTAAGTTTTCATATAAAGAACCAGCCATTTAGGCTGGTTTTTTTAGTTTTTATGCACATGAATCGTGTATCAACTGAATGGGTTTACTCATTCTGATAGATCAGTTTTGCTTCCTTATAGGTTGCCAGAATCCTGATATTCTTGATTTCCCTCGGCGGGACCTTGAGTGGGTCACGATCCAGAATCACAAGATCGGCTAATTTCCCAGAGCTCAGTGTTCCCTTTGTTTTGTCCTCAAAATACTGATAGGCGGCCCAGTCGGTCATGGACTTGAGTGCAAGGTAAGGGCTAATTCGCTCATCAGCACCTAAAACATAATCACTACGAGTCACACGATTCACCGTGGCATCCAGCATCATCATGCTGTTCGGTGGAACAACAGGTGCATCGTGGTGCTCAGTAAAAATAAGCTTCTTGTGCAAGGCGGTTGCTGTTGGGGAAATATGTGCTGCCCTTGTCTCGCCCAGCGTTTGCTGACGGTGCCAGTCTCCCCAATAAAAGGTATGTAGAGAAAAGAATGAGGGAATAATATCCAGTGCCTTTAACTGGTCTAGCTGATCATCACGAATGGTTTGGGAGTGGATCAATACACTTCTACGATCCGCCTGCCCCTGTTTCGCTGTGGCATCCTTTACCGCACCAATAAACTGGTCAATCGCAGCATCACCATTGGCATGGGCGAGTACCTGCCAACCCTGCTTAAAGGCTAAATTGATGTATTGATTGACCTGTTGATCATCCTTTATGGCTGGATAACCTGCATAGCTTTTATCTTTACCCTCAGGCGGAATCAGATACGGCTGTGTCAGCCATGCGGTTTTACCCTGAGGTGAACCATCCAGACTGATTTTAACCCCACCAATACGAAAATGATGGTCATAATGCAGGGAACTACCCTGCTTCAGCATATAGTCCTGACTGGTGGTAATGTCTGGATAGGACACCACATCAATCGGCAACTGGTTTTGTTTAGCCAAGGCATGCCACATTTCCGTGCTGCCCTGATCTGCACGTCCCTCCTGCACGGTGGTAAAGCCATTCCTCACATAGGCATCAATGCCTTTTTGTGCAATCTGGAACATCACGGCTGGCGGTACATCTTTAAAGATTGAGCCAATTGCAGTAAATAAAGCGGACTCTTCCAAAACCCCATTCGGAGCATTAGAGTTGGCTTCACGGCGAATCACCCCACCTGCTGGATTGGGTGTATTTGCATTGATCTTTAACAGTTCCAAGGCCTTATGGTTTACAGAAGCCAAATGGCCTGATTGATGCAAAATCATCACGGGCTGGTCTTTTGACACGCGGTCTAGATCATTGGCAGTGGGATGACGCTGTTCAGACAATTGTGCATCATCATAGCCATTGCCTAAAATCCAGCCACCCATTGTTTTAATCAGGGCTGGATTTTGCGCTTTCCACTGAGTCAAAACCTTAACCAGCGAATCAATATCTGCAACCTGACCATCAGGCAAGGGATAAAGATTGGCGACCATTTGATGAAAGCCCACCATATTCACATGGCTATGGGCATCAATGAAGCTGGGGAGGAGCGTTTTATTCTTTAAATCAATATATTGGACTTTTGGATCCGCATGAGTTTCAGCCTGTTGCCTTGAACCGACAAAACGGATCTTTCCATCCTTAATCAGCAGCGCTTCAGCATATTGAGGCTGCATTCCCTCCATCGTTAGAATCGAGCCACCATAAAATAATTGCTCTGTTGCGGTTGTCGGTGTTTTTATTGTTGTACAGCCAGAAAAAGCCAGTGACCAGAGTGATACCTGAACCATTCTGTTGAAATGAATAAGATTCATATAAAAAACCATATTTTTATTATGCCTTTATGATTAAAACGTATTCTTTTGCCAATAAAAAGGCTTAATCCATTATTTTTGTATTGTTTGTTAAACTTTCGGACCTTAAAACTTTTATATCGTACCCAGAAATTAAAATATTTTTGCCAGTTTATTTGACACCTTGATTGCCGCATCATCCACATAACGGCTATACGGATATGCCAAAACAATACTCATGATCACGGTAAAAAGACTTGCCCATAGTCCCGCATTTAAATAAGACCAACCCAATTGCCCATACAGTAGGTTAAAGAATGGAATTCCCAGCGCATACAGGATTGCCAGATGGATCAGGTAAATTGAAAAGGATAGCTTGCCTAAGAGAACAAGGAAACCATGATCAAAAAAATGCGCCAACCATCTACTTTTCAGAACCGCGTAAACAATAAAGAAGCCCCCGAGAAAATTTAAATAGTCATAGGTCTGCTCACCCAGAAACTGGGTAAACAACTGGTAACTTAAGCTGCTGTTATGCGCCCCGCAAAAATACAGTCCAAGAATAAACAACAGTACTGAAACAACAGTACTTAGCTCAACCGCATATAAAAATAGCCCCATCCCCAGAATAAAACTGATGATGCCAAGCAATACCGTTTGCGAGATCATATAGGCTATACCCATACTGATGATCAGGAACAGGCCGCATAGAATGGGCAATTTGCTATAAAAATAACTGCCCAGATAAATCACCAGTGAACCCAGCAATTCAATCTGCATGGTCCATAGTACCCAGTTATAGCTGGAATCCCCAAATAGAAATGCGCCAATGCTTCCCTCATACAGGGCAGTGGAAAGTTTGGGATCTGGATTGGCCAAGGCAGCCCCCCATTCCGAGACATGGGAAACATCAACAGGCACATAACAGACCAGATAGGCAATCACACAGGAAACAAAGGCGGGAATCGCCAAACGGGGATAACGCTTGAGCAATGACTTTTTTAATCGCTCAGTTGCATTGGGCTTGTTTAAACTGGACAGGCTCAGCACATAACCACTCAGGACAAAAAACACAAAAACCGCGCCTGTTCCTGAATAGAAAAATGCCAGCGGTGAGTTATGCAACTGGGCGAAAAAAGCATATTGCGGAACCGCACTTTCACCAAAATTATGCAGTTGTGGAAAGAATGTCAGCGACAGGTGTGACAGCACCACCGCAAGGCAGGCAAGGCCCCGAATACTTTCCGCAGCATTAATTTTTTGGGTGGACATTGATGGAACTTTCTCATCCGTGATAAACGGCGATGATGCGACCTTTTCACTGACCTGTCTAGGGGGCGCTTACAAAATAATGTGACCCCACCACTCGTTATTTTTATATACTCCAACACTCTCCATCGCCCCTTGTCTCTGGCTTTCCTGTCTGACTGACTGCCCTTGTTGATGCAAGATTTTTGCCTCCTGACTGCCCGCTTTACCATACAATTTATAAAAAGACACATAAAGCTGTTAGGAACAGGCTGGATTTATCATGAACACTGCCTTAACAATAAATCAAAACAAGAAATATAAATTATCTACTCAGTGAGGAGTAAAGCTTATGGATCATAAAGTAGAACAGGAAAAGGTTGACCAGACCCTAAGCTGGCGTGAAAAAATGGCGGTTGAAGAACATGAAAAGCTGTCGCCCCGTCTGGTCTATGAAATTATCCGCCGTGATGGGGCGGAAGAACTGGATCGTCCAACGGTTGCACTGATCTTTTCAGGGATTACCGCAGGTTTGGTCATGAGTTTTTCATTTGTATTCAAGGCCATCATCGCATCCTATATCCCGATTGATGCGGCCTGGACCGATTTAATCACCAATGTTGGTTATACCATTGGATTCCTCATCGCTATTTTGGGGCACATGCAACTGTTTACCGAAAATACCATCACCACTGTCGTGCCTTTATTTAAGCCGTTTAGTCTTGATAAATTAAGGGCGGTGGGACGCTTGTGGGGAATTGTGATCCTCTGCAATGTGATTGGAACAGGATTGGCGAGTTTATTTTTCCTGACCACTGACCTGTTTAATCCAGATATTGACGAGGCGCTGGATGAGCTGGCACACCATGTTGCATCCTTTTCTGCAACCCAGAACGTGCTGAAAGGTATTATGTCAGGACTATTAATCGCGGCTCTGGTCTGGATGTTACCCTCAGTCAGCAATAAATTCCTGTTGATCTTTTTTATGACCTACCTGATCGGGCTGGGTGACTTTACTCATGTCGTGGTCGGCTCCACCGAAATGTCCTATCTGGTCTGGCAGGGAGATGCCTCCATTGGTCAATATCTGTTTACTTTCCTGATTCCAACCACCATTGGCAATATTATTGGTGGTACAGGCGTGTTCACTCTACTGATTTATGGTCAGGTGACTGAAGAACTGGAATAGCATGATCGCTGCTAAATTTAAGCTGATGCAATGACAGCTTATTGTTGCTGCTGTTCCTGCTGCCAACGACGTTGCTGCAAACGTTCGCCCTCAACTTCACGCTTGTTTCTGGCAGATTCATACAGCTTGGTGCCTTTTAACTCAGCCGGCAAATATTCCTGCATCACAAAATGCTCTGGGAAATTGTGTGGATAAAGATAATCCACGCCATAGCCCTGCTGTTTCATCAACTTGGTCGGTGCATTGCGCAAATGTAAAGGCACAGGCAAATTCGCAGTTTTTTCTGCGAGTTCCAGCGCGCGATTGATGGCTAAATAGGTACTGTTACTTTTCGGGCTGGTGGCCAGATACACCGCACATTGTCCCAGAATTATCCGTGCTTCTGGCATACCCACCGCCTGCACCGAACGAAAACATTCGCCTGCCAGCAACAAGGCATTGGGGTTGGAATTGCCAATGTCTTCTGAAGCCGCGATCAGCATGCGACGGGCGATAAACACAGGGTCTTCGCCACCTTTCAGCATACGTGCCATCCAGTACAGCGTTGCATCTGGATCACTGCCCCGAATCGACTTGATAAATGCTGAGATAATGTCGTAGTGCTGCTCGCCTGACTTGTCATAACGGGCAATATTCTGCTGTGCCACCTTGACCACAATCGCATTGGTCACGATATTTTCAATATCGGGCTCAAAGGTACTGGCAATCAGGTCAATCAGGTTGAGTGCCTTGCGGGCATCGCCTGCGGCAAACTGAACCAAGGCATCATATTCCTCAATCTGGATATGACGTTGTTTTAAAAATGAATCAGTTTGAATCGCCCTATTGATCAGGGTTTGAATCGCATCCGCATCCAGACTGTTCAGGGTATAGACCTGACAACGGGACAATAAGGCACTATTAACCTCAAAGGATGGATTTTCAGTGGTGGCCCCTATCAGGGTAATTTTGCCTTTCTCCACCGCACCCAGCAAGGCGTCCTGCTGTGATTTATTAAAACGGTGAATCTCGTCAATAAACACCACAGGCGTAAGCAGATCACCACTTTCAGCAATCACTTCACGCAATTCTTTCACGCCTGTATTCAATGCAGACAGGCTAATGAAAGGACGGTCCACTGCCTGCGCCAATAACAAGGCAATCGTGGTTTTACCCACCCCTGGCGGCCCCCAGAAAATAATCGATGGCAGATGTCCCTGATCAATCATCTGACGCAAGGGTGCATGTTCACCCAGCAAATGATCCTGCCCGATGATTTCGGATAAATCACGGGGACGTAAGCGTTCAGGAAGTGGAATATGCGTATCTGACATTATCAAGGGCTTTCTGCTGTTTTATCCTAGTCTATTGCGTCTGGCACAAATCTACAATTTGAATCTGCATGCCTGCGTCATTCTATTGCGCACTGTTTGCCTGAATCAGTTGCTGTACCACCTGATAACTGGCTTTAATGCGTGCTTCATTAGGAAAATTGGTATTGGCCAGCATCACGATGCCGATTTTTTGCTGGGGAATAAAGGCAACATAACTCGCAAAACCATTGGTGGCACCTGTTTTATTGAACCAAGTTGTGGCTGGGGCAATCTTTGGCTGTTTGATCGGTGTAACCACATGGCTTTGCAACGCCATTTTGCTGGAATTACCCTGTAATAGCGTTTCCAGTTTTACAGGATAATGATATTGCTCCCAACCCAACCCTTGGGTCATGGCACCGACCTTAAAATAACCCACATGAGTATGTTCAATCGCTTTACGCATAGGCGTTTTTAACTGCTGAGAATTGATCTGGGCATCCAGAAATTTCAACATATCTGAGCTGCTGCTTTTTACACCATAGGCTTCGGCATCAAACATGCCTGCTGAGACACGGATTGGCTGATCATTTTTATAGCCCCATGCATAGTGTGACATCTGCTGTTCAGGCACATCAATAAAACTTTGAGTCATGCCCAGTTGCGGAAAAAGTGTTTTTTCAATCAGTTCGGTATAGGACTTTTTCATTGCCAAAGCCGTGACATAGCCCATCAAGCCAATACTTGGATTGGAATATTGCCGTGCTGCACCAATTTTGGTTTTTGTCTTCCAAGTCTGGAAATACTTGAGCATATCCTGTGGTTGCACAACCTCATCAGGAAATTGCAGGGGAAATCCGCCTGCCGTATACGTCCCAAGATTGAGTAAAGTCGCCCGATTTACAGCGGTATTTTTCAGTTCAGGAAAGTATGTGGCAGGATGATCTGAAAGAGAAAGCTTTGCCGTTGCCTGTGCATAGCCCGCCAAAGTGGCATTAAAAGTTTTGCTGACCGAACCCAGTTCAAACAGGGTACTGTTACTGACGGGTTGCTGGTTTTGTTTAGATGCCACACCATAATTGACAAAATAATGTTGCCCATTCAGGGTCACGCCAACAGCCAAGCCTGGAATCTTGTATTGTTCTAATAAAGGTTTAAATTGCTGATCCACAATGTCCTGAACCCGCTGTTCATTTAACGGCTGCGCCCAAATAGAGGAACTGCAACACAGCATTATGGTACATAGGAACAGTTTTTTTCGATTCATCAGGTGATTGTTTAATTTATTCATTCATCATTTCACTTTAAGTTCAGGTTTATTTGGCACTCAGTTTCAGTAGTTTCGCTTTCGGTCCATCTTCAATCACCCAGATTGAACCATCCTGTGCCTGATGCAGGCCACGAATACGCTGTTTCATGTCCAGTCGCTGCACTTCCCTGACAGGCTTGGCGTTTAGGTCAACCACAATAATGGCTTCGGAGGACAAGCCGCCAATCAGGGCTTTCTGTTGCCACAAGGGAAATTGATTGCCTGTATAAATCATCAGACTGGAGGGTGAAATGACAGGCGTCCAGTCAATCTCAGGCGCCTTGAACTCTGGTCGGGTATGGTGGTCAGGAATCGGCAAGCCTGAATAATGATTACCATTGGAAACCATTGGATAGCCATAATTTTCCCCTTTGACAATACGGTTTAGCTCATCGCCACCTTTTGGCCCCATTTCCACCACCCAAAGCTGACCCTGTGGATCAAAAGCCATACCCAATGGATTACGATGACCCAGTGACCAGATCTCAGCACTCACGCCACCTTGCTGGATAAATGGATTATCCTGTGCTGGTGTACCATCCTCATTCAGACGCAGAATCTTGCCTAAATTACTACTCATATCCTGTGCAGGATCAAACTTTTGCCGCTCTCCTGAACTGACCCACAATTTTCCATCAGGCCCAAACAGCATGCGATGTCCATAATGCCCTTGTCCTGAGACTTTTGGCACCTGTTGCCAAATGGTTTTCAAGTCCGTCAGTTTTGGCTGTGCAGGATTGGATAAATCCAGCTTTGCCCGTGAAATGACAGCTCCGTAACCACCCTGTCCCTTGCTGGCGTAGCTGAGATAAAGCCAGTGATTATTTTGAAAATCGGGATGTAAAATCACATCACCCAAACCACCCTGCCCGCCATAACTCACCGCAGGAACACCACTGACATTGACAATGCTTTTGGTATTTGGATCGAATAATTTTAATTGTCCCTTACGCTCTGTAATCAATAGACGCTGGTCAGGCAAGCTGGTGATGGCCCACGGCTCATTGAATTGGGCAACCGTTTCAACATGATAGCTCTGGCTAATCGTATTTTGAGTATTTGCCTGTGCTACCTCCTGTTCAGGGGTTTTGGAATTGGTTTCATTGGAACCACAGGCCAGCAAAAATAAAAAACCGCTACACAGCAAAGGCGTCATGATCAATTTATTCATTGTCTATCTCCCTGTTTATACAATTTATTTTACGGAGATCAGCCAATAACAATGCTGTAAAAATGTTGCTTTATCAAATACCAACCGTTAAATTTGTGCTTAACGCACCCAGCGCACAATATAGTCCTCTATCTGTTCCTGATCGACTTCATCTTCTGAAATACAACGTCCAGCTGCCGATTTCTTCGCCTTGATCACACTCTGGCGTGAGCCTGTGTTCAGGTAATGCCAGGAGGGCAGGTTTTTCCCCTCCTTTAAGCGACGGTAAGCACAGCTTGGGGGCAGCCATGAAATGGTCTGCAAGCGTTCTGGTGTGAGCTGGATACAGTCAGGCACCTGTTGCTGGCGGTTTGGATAATCTGAACAGCGTGCCGTTTTACAGTCCAGTAATTTACATGCCACCTTGGTATAGGCCACCTCAGCAGTGTCCTCATCCTCAAGCTTGACCAGACAGCACAAACCACAACCATCGCATAGGGCTTCCCATTCAGCCAGGTTAAGCTGGTCAAGCGGATAGTGTTTCCAGAAGTTTGGACGGAGCTCAGACGACATAGGCAGTTTTTCAGTTCCTGTTTGGCCTGATTATAACATTGCCCAAGGCCTTGATAAGCTACCGTAGTGATCTGTTCATTAACAATTCTTTATCTATTAAACATTCAGACCACAGAAACACCACATTTCCAGCAAAAAACACACGCTATAGTGGAAAAATAATGAAAAATTAGGAGGACACAATATGTTCCGTTGGGCCATTATTTTTGCTGTGATTGCATTGATCGCCAGTCTGTTAGGTTTCGGTGGCGTTGCAGGCTTATCCAAAGATTTTGCTGTAATTTTATTGGTGGTTGCCGTTATTTTGGCAATCGTTGGTTTCTTGTCCAGAGGCAAAGTCTAGCAAATACATCATCAAATAATAAAAAAAGAAGAATCTCCGTATTCTTCTTTTTTTATTGATAAAAATCATGTTTCTATTTATTTTCCTCCAAGCAAACTGCTATTTTTATGTTTTAATCAATGCATTCTAAAAATATAGATCAGGATTACAGAATGAGCTTTGCAGTCAATACCCGTGAAATTGAATATACCGCTCCAGATGGCCAACGCCTTATTGGATATTTTGCTGCACCTGTTACAGATCAACCTGTTGCGGGTGTAATTGTCGCACCTGAATGGTGGGGCCGTAATGCCTATACGGAACAGCGCGCCCGTGAGTTGGCCGAGCATGGCTTTGCTGCGCTGGCAATTGATATGTATGGTGACAAAAAAGTCACCACGGCTGTACCCCAGGCCTCAGAATGGATGAACCAGACCTTTGAGCAGCCAGACACCATTGTCAACCGTGCACAAGCAGGCTTGGATATTTTAGCAGCGCAACCAGAAGTCAATGCTGAAAAGCTGGCTGCAATCGGTTTCTGTTATGGGGGCAAGGTGGTGCTTGATCTGGCACGCTCTGGCGCAGATTTAGCAGCAGTGGCAACTTTCCATGCGATCTTAAGTCCAAAAGCACCTGCCGAAAAAGGTAAGGTGAAAGCCGAGATTCTGGTATTGCATGGCGAACTGGACAGCATGGTGACACTGGATGATGTGGCGAATTTCCGTCAGGAAATGCATGATGCAGAAGTGGACCATGAGGTGATTATTTTTGAGGATGCCAAACACGGTTTTAGTAATCCACTTGCTGATGAGCGTGCCAAGGCCAATAATGTTAACTTAGGCTATAACGCAGAGGCTGAACGTCAAGGTCTTGAAGCCATGTATGAGTTGTTAGATAAGCATTTAAAATAATCGGTAATTCATGGATTAGATGATTTATCTCAGATTGTTTTTTTTAACTTAAATTATCATCAACATCATTTTGATATTTAAAATTTCGAAAACATTTGCTGGTGCAAATCCGAAATCTAAACTCTTGAAAACATTTGCTCGTGCAAATACGAAATCCAAACTCTCGAAAACATTGCTCGTGCAAAGGCGACATGGATGTCGCCTGTTGGACTGCATTACATGGATGTAATGTCAGTCCAACAAAGGGTTTTTGTTACTTTTGACCCGTCAAAAGTAAGGTATCGCCTACACGTAAACATCTAAACTTTGAAAGACAAATGAGGCAGTGCAAACTTAGCGGAGTCATGCCGAATTCTCATCGAATTTCAGGATATGTCTTCGACGACCTACTTTTCAGGGATGAAAAGTAGGCAAAACTCCTCTATTGAGCTGATGGTATATCCCTGTTACCACAGCTCAACGAGGGCGGCATCCATGCCGCCTTTGCACCAGCGACTCTTATCGAGAGTTTAAGTTTTTAACTCATATCAGCAAATATTTACGAGAGTTTAAGTTAGAGCCTTAACCTTATTTCCGCTATAATCATTGCTCTCATTTATTGATTGGGCGAATGCAATTCGCCCCTACGCTGATTCATGCCTGATTTTTCATTTTCTGATGCACTCCTGAGATGGTTCGACCAACATGGTCGCCATGACCTCCCTTGGCAAATTGCCGATGACCCCTACAAGGTCTGGGTCTCAGAAATCATGCTGCAACAGACACAGGTCAAAACTGTACTGCAATACTTTGACCGTTTTATTGAACGATTTCCGACTGTACAGAATTTAGGCCAGGCCAGTTGGGAGGATGTTGCACCCTATTGGGCAGGTCTAGGCTACTATGCCCGCGCACGCAACCTGCATAAAGCCGCAGCCATCGTCAGCCAGCAAGGCAAATTTCCAGAAATGCTGGAACAATGGATCGAACTTCCAGGCATTGGCCGCTCCACTGCGGGCGCACTGATGTCGCTGGGTTTAAGACAATATGGTGTGATTATGGATGGCAACGTGAAACGGGTATTATCCCGTTTCCTTGCCATCGAAGATGACCTGTCCAAACCCCAAAATGAACGCAAGCTATGGGAGATTGCCGAGCAGCTTTGCCCTGAACAGCGCAACCATGACTATACTCAGGCGATCATGGATTTGGGCGCAACGATTTGTACCCCGAAAAAACCCCTATGCCTGTACTGCCCGATGCAGCAACATTGTCAGGCCTATCAACAAGGACTTGAACAGGAACTGCCCTTTAAAAAAGCCAAGAAACCTGTTCCTGTCAGGACGGCTGATGTGGTTGTGATCCAGTCGGGTGATCAATGGTTATGGCAGCAACGTGAGGCACATGGGTTATGGGGCGGATTATATTGCCTGCCAATCATTGAGCAGGCAACCGAATTACAACAGATTGAGCAGCACTTTAAGCTGCAAGCTCAAGTATCATCGTTGCAGATTAGCCATAGTTTCACTCATTTCACATGGTTGCTCAATGAAAAACTGTTCCACGTGGAACATGACCAAAAAGAACAGCTCAGCATTGAACTGAATGGGATATGGCTCATTCCAGAAGCCGCGGTTGCCAAAGGCATTCCAACCGCCATGAAAAAATTGATTACAGCAAAACAAAAGGCCTAAAACCTGCATGCTGTAAATTCGAACGCAAGGAGTTTGTGTGCGTTACCCGATTTCCTATACGGTTCTTGCCCTATTGATGCTGATCCTTTCAGCCTGTACCACTGCACCAAAGAAACCAGTACCCTTGCCCAATGCACAGGTGAACAAGCTCAAAATGATGCGTCTGGACAGCCGCCTGCCTGTTCCTGTCAAGGGCGTGAGTCGCAATGAATTACGTGATACCTGGGGTGCGGCACGAAGTCAGGGTCGCAACCATGAAGGCATTGACATCATGGCGGAGCGTGGCACCAGAGTGTATAGTGCCACTGAGGGCTTAGTGGCTGATTTACGTAATAATAATCTAGGCGGTAAGGTGATCTGGATTCTTGGCCCTTCTGGTTCATGGCATTATTATGCACATCTGGACGGTCACAAACATGGTCTCAGTGTCGGGGATTATGTACGCAAAGGGGACCTGATTGGCTATGTAGGCAATACAGGCAACGCCCGCCACACTGCCCCACATTTACACTATGGCATTTATCTCAATGGCAAAGGGCGTGGCGCAGTCAATCCATACCCATATTTACGTTAGGAACACAGCATGTCGGAAGCATTGATTGAACATCTGGTTGAATTTGCAGAATCGGGTAATCAGCAGAAAATCATCATCAATGGCACCAGCTATCAGGGCTGGATCATGGAAATTACCGAAGATGCCCTACTGATCAGTACAGGTTTTGCAGATAAATCAGGCAAGGACTTTTGGCTTAAATTTAATGATTTAAACACAGCGGAATTGTATTATTGGGATACCCGTCAAGATGACTGGGTCACATTCAAACTCTAAATTTTTCCCTGATAACAACAATAGGAAGCATCCAATATGACAATTCAACGCTGTGGCTGGTGTTCCTCTGATCCGCTCTATATCGCCTACCATGATGAAGAATGGGGCAAGCCCGAGCATGATGAAGCGCGGCTATTTGAGATGCTGTGCCTGGAGGGCCAGCAGGCGGGATTGTCATGGATTACCGTGTTGAAAAAACGTGAAAGCTATCGCTCACATTTCTTTCAATATCCCATCACACAGGTGGCTGCCCTGACCGATGAGCAACTGGAAAATAAGCTGAGTGATGCAGGCCTCATCCGTCATTTAGGCAAATTAAAAGCCATTCGGGATAATGCGATTGCATGGCTCAAGCTTAAGGATGAGGTGGATGATGTCTCCACTTGGCTTTGGAGTTTTGTGGATCATCAAACACCGAATAATGATGTGCTGAATTACCGCGAGGCACCTGCCCAGACGGAAATCAGCCAGAAGTTGTCCAAAACCTTAAAAAAACGTGGTTTTAAGTTTGTTGGGCCAACCACCTGCTATGCTTTTATGCAAGCCGTGGGCATGGTCAATGACCATGAAAACCACTGTCAATTTAAATAATCCATTCTTTATAAAAGGAAAATAATAATGACCAATAACCAGATTCGTGCCTATGCCGCCATGCAGGCGGGTGGCAAACTCACACTTTGTCAATTTGATGCAGGCGACTTACAAGCGCATCAGGTTGAAGTCAAGGTTGAATACTGTGGCTTATGCCATTCTGATGTCTCGGTGATTAATAATGAATGGCGTTCAACCCAATATCCTGTGGTTGCAGGACATGAAATTATTGGAACGGTGGTTGCCCTAGGATCAGAAGCCAAAGGATTGCAAATTGGCCAGCGTGTTGGCATTGGCTGGACAGCCGAAAGCTGCCAGACCTGTGACCCCTGCATGGGAGGCAATCAGGTGTTATGCACAGGGAATAGCATTGCCACCATTATTGGGCATGCAGGTGGTTTTGCCGAGAAAGTCCGAGCAGGCTGGCAATGGGTCATTCCCCTACCAGAAGATTTAGCCCCTGAAAGCGCAGGTCCCATGCTGTGTGGTGGCATTACCGTATTTGATCCCTTGCTCAAACATCACATTCAGGCCACCCATCATGTCGGTGTAATCGGAATTGGCGGACTTGGGCATATTGCCATCAAACTGCTCAAGGGATGGGGCTGTGAAATCACTGCTTTCAGTTCCAATCCAGACAAAACCGAAGAACTCAAGGCAATGGGCGCTGATCATGTGGTGAATAGCCGTGATGCGCAGCAAATCAAGGCGCAACGTGGCAAGTTTGATTTATTGCTGAGCACCGTCAATGTAACGCTAAATTGGCAGGCCTACTTAAGCACCCTTGCTCCGAATGGCACCCTGCATTTTTTAGGACTCACGCTTGAGCCTGTACTTGTTGCAGTCGGTTCACTGATTGATGGTTCAAAATCGATTACAGGTTCACCGACAGGCTCACCTTTGGCCCTGCGCCAACTGTTAAAATTTGCGGCCCGTAAAAACATTGCTCCACAGATTGAACTCTATCCGATGTCGCAACTGAACGAAGCGATTGAACGGCTTCATTCAGGGCAGGCGCGTTATCGTATCGTGCTCAAGGCCGATTTCGATTAATTCAAACTGTTTCTGACCCAATCCGCCAATTGCTGAATGGCCTGGCGGATTTCATCGGTCAGGGCATGTCCTGCATTTAAACGCAGAAAATGCTGATAACGCTGATCCTCACCAAACACTTCACCTGGCACGATATTAATGCCCTGTTCCTGCGCCAGATAATACAACTCTAGCCCTGTAATCGTGTCTGGAAGCTGTATCCATAAGGCATAACCGCCCTGTGACTGACTCAGGGCAATTGGAATTCCTTTAAAGGTTTCCAAAATACAGGCCCGATATTGTTCAACCTGCTGCATCAGTTGTGGTCTTAAACGATCCAGATGTTCCCGATAACCCCGACTATAAATAAAATCAGCCAAGCCCAACTGTAGCGGTGTATTGACTCCCACATTATTTGCCAGTAATTGTGGCCTTAAATCGTCTAATTGCGGCCCCAGACAGAACCAGCCCACACGGTAAGCCGTGGATAATGACTTCGATACCGATCCGCACCAGATCACATAGCCCTGCTGATCCCAATAACGAATCGGCAAAGGCCGTTCATTCTGAAAGCTACATTCACCATAAATATCATCTTCCAGAATAAAGCACTGATATTGCTGTGCCAGTTTGGCGATCTGCTGTTTTTGCGTATTGCTCAGGCAATAGCCCAAGGGATTTTGAAAGTTGGCGGTCAATAAACACAGTTTGGCACTGCCCTGCTGCATAAAAAATTCCAGACGTTCAAGATCGATGCCACGATGATCGGCTGGAATCTCGATAATTTTACGTTTCATGCTTGCCAGCATTTGCAACTGACCATTAAAGGTCGGAGTCGGAATCAGGATGCTGTCGCCCTCTTTGCTGAGCTGCTGAATCAACAACGATAAGGCGGGCATACAGCCATTGCTAATAAAAATATCCTCACTTGCCACATAAATCCCATCTTCCCGCCAATGGTCGGACAAAGCCTGTCGAAGCTGCTGATGGCCCTGTTTATTGCAATACAAAAAATCTTCAGGCTGACAATGTTTCAATGCTCGCTGCAAGGAGCGACGCAAGCCATCCACGGGGATTAAATGTGGAGAAAGCTGAATTGCACCCAGTGGTGTGAGGTGGCTCTGGATGGAGGCAGTTTGAATCTGGTTCTGCAAGTCCAGATTGGAGACCTGTCTAGGCATCGACTCAAAAGATGGACTCTCTGGCATTGGACTTTGATATTGCCGTGAACTGACAAAATAACCTGATTTTGCCTTGGCATAGATCAGCCCCTTGGCTTCCAGCAATTCATAACATTGCTGGGCGGTACTCAGGCTGACCTTGTGCTGACGGGCAAACTCCCTCAGCGAACTTAACTTTTGCTGGGGTTGCAGTTCATGCTGATAAATCTTTTGTGCCAGTTGATCGGCCAGACGCTGATATTGAAATGTCATCTCTGTACTGCTTTTTTATAAATTTCTGTATCTGTATTGGTTTATACAACACGGTTAAGCTATCAAAATCAACATTCAAAGGATAAAATCATGAAAAATAATAGCTTATTTATATTCAGTATGGTTCTACTAATGGGTTGTCATGCGCCAGATCAAGGCGCTGAACAACAGCAAAATATCTGTAAGACTTTGGCGCAAGGTTACTTAAAAATCCAGAATCAACAGACTTATGAGTTTTGGCGGCTGGAAAAGGTGCAGACTCAGGCACAGCAAAGCACACTCAGGCTGACCTATAAACAACCAACTGAAAATGGCGTGATCATGTCGAATTTGCTGCTACCGACAGTAGAGTTTGTATGTCGCCAGCAACAGCAACGTATCACGCTGGCAATCAAGCAGCCTACAGGATCAAATGTTCAGGTACTGGAGCTACAACTGCCTCAGCAAACTATTGGCACACCGAAAAGCCGTGACTTAATTGCTCAGACAAGAACTCAATAAATAAACGGACCCGTTTCGGCAAGTGTTCCTGCTGATAATATACTGCATGGATGCTTTGATAAGAATGTTCAATCTGGTCTTCAAATAATGCCAGCAAATGTCCCTCATTCAGGTCTTTCCAGATTTCAAACTCTGACAGTCGTGCAATCCCCTGTCCACGCAAGCACAGTTGCCGTACCGTTTCGCCACTGGATGCCTTAATTTTGGGTTGAGCCAGAAAATATTCCCCGTTCACCTTAATCGGCCATTTATTAATATAGCTGGGACGGGTAAAACCAATCACCTCATGTTCAAGAAGCTCTGATGGCTGCTGTGGAGTACCGTTACGCCTGAGATAGTCTGAACTGGCCACGATATAAATTCGGCTTTTACATACCAGCTTGGCATGCAGGCTGGAATCATGCAGCTCCCCAAAACGAAACGCCACATCGGTCTTATGTTCCAATAGGTCAATCACCAGATCATTGCTATTTAGCTCGATTTCAATATTCGGGTAACAGCGTTGAAATTTCTGCACCAGTGGTGCGATCACATGCAGGATAAAGGGTGTGGCCGAATCAATCCGAATAATGCCTGAGGTGTCCTGATCGGACTTTTGTAGCGCCTCCTCAGCCGCACTGAGGTCACCTAGAATTTTACGGGCCTGCTGTAGAAACTGCTGCCCCTCCTGTGTCAATTTTAATTTTCGGGTGGTGCGTTCCAGCAAGGTGACTTCAAGTTTTGATTCCAGACGACTGAGTGAACGGCTCATGCCTGATGCAGTCTGCCCGAGTCGTTCCGCGGCGGCAATAAAGGAACCCGTATCAACAATAGTCATAAAGGCAACAAGTTCTTCCACGGTTGATTTCATTGCCTCGCCTCAATTGTTGATATTTCGTCAACTGTATTTTGCAAATTCATCTATTTTTTAGCAACAATAATCATCGCAAAATTGCAGCCATCAACAGAATAGCGAAAAAGATTAGGTGAACAGTATGCGTATTCCTCAATTTGGTTTAGGAACTTTCCGTCTTAAAGATCAGCCCGTGATTGACTCAGTTAAAACTGCGCTGGACGTAGGTTATCGGGCCATCGATACCGCCCAGATTTATGGCAATGAAGCGGCGATTGGACAGGCAATTGCGGAAAGTGGTGTGCCACGTCAGGACATCTTCCTCACCACTAAAATCTGGGTTGACAATTTTGCCCCAGATAAATTTATCCCAAGTTTAAAAAACAGCCTGCAAAACCTACATACCGATGCAGTTGACCTGACATTAATTCACTGGCCTGCGCCGCAACTCGATGTCTCGATTCCAGAGGTGATGCAGCTGCTGCTGGAAGCAAAACAACAGGGCTTAACCCAGCATATCGGGATTTCAAACTTTAATATCGCCTTGACCCAGCAAGCTATTGACAGTATTGGCGTGGAACACATTGCCACCAACCAGATCGAGTTGAGTCCGTATTTACAGAACCGTAACTTGGTGAACTATTTACGTGAACAAAATATTGATGTGACCTCATACATGACGCTGGCCTATGGCAAAGTGCTGAATGACCCGACCCTAATTGAAATTGCAACACAACATCAAGCCACCAGCGCACAGGTAGCATTGGCTTGGGCCTTACAAAATGGCTATGCCGTGATTCCATCTTCCACCAAGCGTGAAAACCTGATTAGCAACTTAAAAGCCCAAGAATTAACTTTAAGTGCAGAGGAAATGAAGTTGATCGCTCAACTGGAACGCAATGGCCGTGAAGTGAGCCCTGAACCTTATGCGCCTGAATGGGACCAATAACATGAGCAGTCGCATCAATCTTCCCTTGCTGGCTTTGGCGATTGGCGCCTTTGCCATTGGCACCACTGAGTTCTCGCCCATGGGCCTGTTGCCCAATATTGCCCATGATCTAGGCGCCTCCATTCCACGTGCGGGCATGCTGATCACGGGTTATGCGCTGGGCGTGATGCTCGGTGCACCGATCATGACCCTATGGTTTGGTGGTTTTGCCCGTCGTAATGCGCTGATTCTACTGATGGCAATTTTTACCATTGGTAACCTGATCGCAGCCTTTGCACCGAACTATATGAGCCTGATGGGTGCCCGCCTGATAACCAGTCTCAATCATGGTGCTTTCTTTGGGATTGGTTCAGTGGTGGCCGCCAGTGTGGTGCCTGCCAATAAACAGGCCAGTGCAGTGGCCACCATGTTTATGGGCCTCACCATTGCCAATATTGGAGGTGTGCCACTCGCCACATGGGTGGGGCAGAACATCGGCTGGCGCATGTCGTTCCTTGCCATTTCCGCACTCGGTATCATCACCATGCTGGCGCTGTGGAAAGCACTACCTATAGGTGCTGTAGGTCAAAAGCCCAATGTGAAAATGGAGCTTAAAGTCCTGACTCGCCTGCCTGTGGTATTGGCATTGCTTACAACAGTATTTGGCGCATCAGCGATGTTTACCCTCTATACCTACATCGCGCCAAGTCTGGTTGAGTTTAACCATGCCTCACCGACCTTTATCACCCTGATGCTGGTGTTGATCGGGATTGGTTTTTCGATTGGTAACCATTTGGGAGGCAAGTTTGCTGATATATCAGTGAATAAAACCCTGATTGGCTTTTTGGGATTATTGATTGGATTAATGCTGATTTTCCCAATGCTTGCACAAACACAACTCGGTGCGGCAATCGGTTTGGTGATCTGGGGCGCAGCAGCTTTCGCCATCGTTCCACCTTTACAAATGCGGGTGATGTCGGTTGCGCATGAGGCTTCGGGTCTGGCCTCTTCCGTCAATATCGGGGCGTTTAATCTGGGCAATGCCATTGGCGCAGCAGCAGGCGGTGCCGTACTTAGCCTTGGCCTCAACTACTCTGCGGTTTCCATGATTGGGGCGGTGTTGGCAGCGATTGGTTTAATCTTGGTATTTATCCAGATCAAATTATCCACCAAGGCAAATTCAGCATTACAGCAATGTCCTCAGAGTTAAATACCAATAAAAAAGCCTGATTGAATCAGGCTTTTTTATTTATTTCAGTAAGTCAGGCAGATGCGGTTGTGCATACAAGGGATTATTCACTTCCTTTTTCATTTTCATCAGCATTTGATACGGTTGTTGCTGCACAAACATATTCACGAAACTCAATGGAATCGAACCTGCTGGATCGGCATAACCCGTGGTGGTGACCTTGACCTTGTTGTTGCCCACGCGTTGAAAGGTCCAGTCGCCTGTATATTTGGTGAGGCGAACCACATCAGGCTGCTCAGGGTAGTTATTCTGAATGACGTTATTCTTAATACTGATGCTGCCATCCGCATTCTTGCTCATCTTGCCTTTAATGACCAAGTCACGATCTTTTAAAGGGAATGGAAAATCCAGCACCATGTACAGGATAAACTCGCCTTTCTTCTCATCACGCGACAACACCTGCGCCTTACCGACATAAGGCACCCATTGCGGTGTGCGCTCAACATCCAGCACCACCGCAACGGCACGCTCCAATGGCACATCAAAAGTGGTTTCAGCCCGATATTGAATAATTGGGTTGTTTTCTGTCTGATAGGTCCAGACTTTAATGTTATTGCGGTTTAGGCTGAGTTTGGCTGTGTCTGTTGCAGCCGTGGCTGTCAGGCTGGTGATGCTGAGAAGTGCGGCAACAATATGTTTTTTTTTCATGTCATGCTCAATTTATTTTAATGGTCGTGAGCGCCTGTTTCACCCCTACAAATGGGGGCTAATCAGGCGCTGGATAGTGCAAAAATTGATGTGTTATACCTGAATGTCGTTAAAGCCCAAAACATCTTTCATGTCATATTTACGGGCTTCACGACCCACCACCCAGGCGGCTGCACGTACTGCACCTGAAGCAAAGTTCATACGGTTGGTGGCTTTATGGGTGACTTCCACACGCTCCCCCTCACCAATAAACATCACGGTATGCTCACCCACGATATCACCCCCACGAATGGTTTCAAAACCGATAGTCTGACGGTCACGAGGACCTGTGTAGCCTTCACGACCATATACCGCCACTTCCTTGAGGTTGCGTCCCAGCGTATCCGCAATCGCCTCACCCATCATAAACGCAGTGCCTGATGGCGCGTCCACCTTATGACGGTGATGTGCCTCAATGATTTCAATGTCAACGGTATCGCCAAACACTTTTGCCGCAAGTTCCAGTAATTTAATGGAAACGTTTACACCCACAGAATAGTTCGCAGCATACACGACTGGTGTTTGTGTTGCCGTTTCATCCAGAAATGCTTTCTGTTCATCATTCATGCCTGTGGTGCCAATCACCATGGCCACACCCGCTTCGCGGCACAGCTTCAAGTGCTGTTCGGTGGCGGCTGGTGCAGTAAAGTCAATCACCACATCACAATCCTTGAGCACTTCACTCAAGCTTCCCACCACCTTGATGCCCAAACTTCCCACACCCGCAAGCTCACCTGCATCCGCACCGATCAGGCTGCTTTCAGGACGCTCAACGGCCGCCGCAAGTTGATAGCCTGCCTGTTGTACCGCCTGAATCAGGATTCGCCCCATGCGTCCGCCTGCACCCAAGATTCCAATGCGTGGAGAAGTTGACATAATTTTTTCCCAGTCTTTTATTTAAACAATTCCGCTACTATAGCAAAACTCTGTGCCTACGCTAAAAATTTCCCATAAAAAAACCTGCCGAAGCAGGTTTTTCTGTTGCCGTCTATTAATCAAATAAACGATCAAAGAATGATTTTTTCTTTGGCGATGAAGCATGACCATCACCATCAAAAGACGCTTGCAGTTCTTTCAACAATTCACGCTGACGACTGTTTAAATTAACAGGGGTTTCCACCACGATACGGCAAAGTAGATCGCCCACCATGCTGCTACGTACAGGGCGAACACCCTTGCCACGTAGGCGGAACAGCTTACCTGTCTGTGTACCTTCTGGAATTTTCAGACTAACGCGACCTTCCAGTGTCGGAATTTCAATTTCCTTACCTAAAGCCGCATCAGCAATACTGACAGGCACATCCATATACAGGTCTGCACCGTCACGCTGGAAGACTTCATGTTCACGCACCACAACCTCAACGTACAGATCGCCTGCCTGACCATCACGAATCGCCTCGCCCTTACCTGTTAGGCGTACGCGGTCGCCATTGTCCACGCCCGCTGGAATGGTGACTTCAAGGGTTTGCTGGCGGTCTGCAACGCCTGAACCATGACAGGTGTTACATGGATTCTTGATGATTTTGCCCTGACCACGACAGGTGCTACAGGTTTGCTGAACCGAGAAGAAACCCTGCTGCATACGCACCTGACCCGCACCATGACAGGTACGACAGGTTTCCACATCATTTGGATTTTTCGAACCCTTGCCATCACAGCTTTCACACGGCGCTGGCGCAGTAAAGGTGATGGTTTTCTTTACGCCCTTGACCGCTTCCTCAAGGGTCAGCTCCATCACATAACGGAGGTCTGAACCACGGCGCTGACGTTGTTGCTGGCGACCACCGCCACCAAATGCACCACCGAAGATATCACCAAACTGGCTAAAGATGTCTTCTGCGCTAAAACCGCCGAAACCACCCCCAGCCCCACCGAAACCACCCTCAAAGGCACTGTGTCCAGCACGGTCATACATGCTGCGCTTTTCACCGTCAGAAAGCACTTCATAGGCTTCCGAAGCTTCCTTGAATTTCTCTTCCGCCTCAGCGTTGTCTGGGTTACGGTCTGGATGATACTTCATCGCCAACTTACGATAGGCTTTCTTGATCTCATCATCACCTGCGGTTTTCGAAACGCCTAAAACCTCATAATAATCACGTTTAGCCATGGTTGGCGATGCTCCTCACGGAATTTATTCAAACTTAAAAAACAAATAGGCTCTGCTGACATTTTATTTCTAAAGTCAACAGAGCCTTAATAGGGGCTGTACAATACGTTTACAAGGGTGCCTGTGATAAAAAAGCGATAAATTTAAAAAACCGCTTTATTTCTAAAGTACTTGGCAATACCTTTCAGCCATGCATTCAATAAAAACAACCATGCAATCGAACTAAACACCACACCTGCGACCGTCATGGCAGTCACCCAGAGTGCACTGTTCCAGGCAAAAAAGAACAGTGGAATAAACCATAGGGCAGCAAAGAAAGCCATCAAGATAAACAGCAGCACATTACGCATAATCCAGAGTGCATGCGCATGTATCCATACTTCAGCATTATCCACAATCGCAACTTTTCGTGCCAGCAGGTATGCGAACACTGCAAACACGATTGTAAATAATGCAAGAAACATGAACACGTACGAAATCGCCACATAGCGGCGATGCTGCTCAATATTGTCTTGCCCCATGCTCTATATCACCTCATTCACCGCATTTTGCCAAACCAGTCATGCAATGAAATTCAATTATTTTTTGGTCTTAAAATATAGGTGCTACTATATTGAAATTTTCAATATTTCGCACCTTTATTCACAAAATAATTACGATAGATGTGTTGCTTTCTTGACCTTAAACCACGCTGTATAGAGCGCAGGCAGGAAAAACAGGGTCAACAGGGTGGCCACAATCAAGCCTCCCATAATCGCAACCGCCATCGGACCAAAGAAAATACTGCGTGATAAGGGAATCATGGCCAGCACCGCCGCCAGGGCCGTCAACACAATCGGACGGAAGCGGCGCATGGTGGCACCAATCACCGCGTCCCACGGTTCATGCCCTGCCTGAATGTCCTGCTCAATCTGGTCAATCAGGATCAGCGAGTTACGCATGATCATGCCAGACAGGGCAATGGTCCCGAGCATGGCCACGAAACCAAAGGGTTTATTGAACAGCAACAGAAACGCCACCACCCCAATCAGACCAAGCGGTGCAGTCAGCAAGACGATGGTCGCACGAGACATACTACGCAACTGGATCATCAACAGGGTCATGACTACCGCCAGAAATAACGGCATGCCCGCATTGACTGAGTTTTGCCCTTTGGCCGATTCCTCAACCGTACCACCAACCTCAAGTAGATAGCCATTTGGTAAATCTGCACGCAAGGTCTGCATCTTTTCCGCCAACTGCTGAACCACAGTCGCTGGTTGTAAATGGGTACGAATATCCGCTCGAACCGTAATGGTTGGCAGGCGGTTACGGTGCCAGATCAAGCCCTCTTCAAAACGTGATTCAATTTTTGCAATTTGTGCCAATGGCACGGTTGTTCCCTTGCTGGTTGGCACAGCCAAGCTGGCCAAGGAAGCCACTTCGGCCCGCTCGGTTTTATCACCACGCAAGCGGATTTCAATCAACTCACGCTTTTCGCGGTATTGATTCATCACCGCGCCTGTCACTGAGGCATTCAGGAAATTAGCTAAGTCAACACTGGAAACACCCATTTGACGCGCACGGTCCTGATCAATCTCAATGGCAATGATCTTGCTTGGTTCACCCCAGTCCAGATGTACATTGGTGGTGTTTGGGTCTTCGCTCAGCACTTTAGCCACTTTCTGTGCCTCTACCCGAACCGTTGCCAAATCTTCGCCTGAGACCCGATACTGCAATGGATAACCCACAGGAGGGCCATTTTCGAGCAAGGACACACGGGTACGTACCTGAGGCAACAACTGCTTAATTTGCGTCTCTAAAGAACGGCGGATTTCATCACGGTCATCTAAAGACGATGCCAGCACCACAAACTGGGCAAAACTGGCTTGTGGCAATTGTTGATCTAAAGGCAGATAGAAACGTGGTGAACCTGTGCCGACATAAGCCACATAGTTATCAATCCCCTTTTGCTTCGACAGGAACTGCTCCACCTTATGCACCGCCTGCTCAGTGGCAGTGAGCGATGCACCCTCCTCCAGTTTTAAGTCCACCAGAATTTCTGCACGATTGGATGGAGGGAAGAATTGCTGTGGCACCAGTTTAAACATGGCGACTGACAACACAAAAATACCCACCGTCACGGCAATCACGGTTTTACGATAGGTGATACAGATTTCCACCACATTGCGGAAAGACTGGTAAAACCTGGATTGATACGGATCATGATGCGCTCCATGTGCCTCAACCACAGGCTCAGGTTGCTTACGCAGTCGCGCCCATAGGTGTAGATACCATGCCGCTTTCTGCTGCTGTTTGGTGAAGTCAGGCAGTAGCTTCTCACCCAGATAAGGTACAAACAAAACTGCGGCAATCCATGACACAATCAGGGCAATGGTGACCACCTGAAAAATCGAACGGGTATATTCCCCTGTTCCTGACTGCGCGGTGGCAATAGGCAGGAAGCCTGCCGCAGTGATCAAGGTTCCTGTCAACATTGGAAAGGCGGTGGTTTGCCATGCAAAGCCTGCGGCCTTGAGTCGGCTATAACCTTGCTCCATTTTGATCGCCATCATTTCCACGGCGATAATGGCATCATCGACCAGCAAACCTAGGGCCAGAATGAGTGCGCCCAATGAAATCTTGTGTAGTCCAACATCAAACAGGTTCATGCCTGCAAAGGTCATCGCCAATACCAGTGGAATCGACAACGCCACCACCAGCCCCGTACGGAAACCAAGTGAGAAGAAGCTGACCAATAATACGATGATGACCGCTTCCGCCAAGACCTTTAAGAACTCGTGAATACTGCGTTGTACTGCGACAGGTTGGTCAGACACTTTTTGCAGTTTCATGCCCAAGGGTAAGGTTTTTTGCAGGTGGTTAAATTCAGTTTCAAGGTTTTTACCCAGCGCAATGATGTCACCACCTTTACGCATGGAAACGGCAATGCCAATCCCATTTTCGCCCATAAAGCGCATACGTGGCTGCGCAGGCTCACTAAAGCCACGATAGACATCAGCAACGTCACCCAATTGGATGGTTTTATCACCGACCAGCAATGGCATTTTTTTCAGGTCATCAACACTATGCAAATGTCCACTGACACGGATTTGAATACGGTCTGTGCCTGTTTCAAAGAAGCCCGCACCTGCCATGTCATTTTGCTTTTGAATCGCTTCCTGAATGGCTGTGACAGGGACACCAAGCTGCACCGCCTTGGTATTGGACAGCTCAATCCAGATTTTCTGATCTTGTAGACCCACCAGATTGACCTTGCTGACATCCTTGACCCGTTGCAGTTGCAACTGCAAACGGTCGGCATATTCCTTCATTACCGCATAGTCAAAGTCCTTGCCTGTCAGTACATAGATATTGCCGAACGTGTCGCCGAACTCATCATTAAAGAACGGCCCCTGCACACCGCTTGGCAGTTGCGAGCGAATGTCATTGACCTTTTTGCGCACGTTATACCAAACATCAGGAATTTCACTGGAACGATAAGAGTCCTTGGCAATAAAGGTGACCATCGACTCGCCAGGCCGTGAATATGCCCGAATATTTTCATATTGCCCTGTGGTCATCAGTTCTTTTTCAATACGGTCTGTCACCAGGGTTGCAACTTCCTGAGCCGTTGCTCCTGGCCAATAGGTCTGCACCACCATCACCTTAAAGGTAAATGGCGGGTCTTCGCTCTGTGACAGCTTGGAATAGGACATCACCCCAACAATGCCCAGCAACAGCATAAAGTAGAGAATGATGCCCTTATTCCTGAGCGCCCATTCTGAAAGGTTAAATTTCATAATCAGGCTCCCGCTTTTACCGTGACTTCACGATTATCACGGTCTACAGGGTGAATCTTTTGCTGGTCACGTAGCAGGTGTACACCCCCAACCACCACCCAGTCGCTCGCCTTTAAACCTGAAACAACTGGCACACTGTCACGGCCATAGGCACCCAGAGTAACGGGCACCTTACGCAGGGTTTGGTTGGCGTTCACCACCCAGACATAGGCCTGCTGGCCATTGGCAGTCACGCTGGATAAAGGCACGCTCAGGACATTGTTTTCATTTGCCACAAAGAACACCCGTGCACTTTGTCCAAGTTGAATCGTGGACTGTCCCTCAAGCAGGGAGACCTTGACAGTAAAGGTACGTGACTGGTCAGCGGCTGGTGACACCTCACGGACTTTTGCGGCAAAACGTGTATCTGGCTGTGACCATAAGGTGACCCAGGCAGGCTGCCCCACCTTGAGGGTACTGACCGCCTGCTCAGGCACACCAAACACCACCTCACGCTCGCCATCAATCGCCAGTTGATAGGCAGCCTGTCCTGCCGCCACCACTTGACCAATTTCAATATTGCGCTGGGTGATCACGCCATTTTTATTGGAGACCAACTGGTTATAGCCTGTTTGGTTGGAGGAAACCTCATAGTTTGAACGGGCCTGTTGCAGTGTTGCCTGTGCCGACTCATACTGGTTTTTAATGGCATCGAATTGCGAACGGCTCACCGCATTGACAGGCAGGAGTTGCTGATAACGCTTATATTCTTCCGATGCAATTTTTGCAGCAGCCTGTGCACTGTCCAGTTGGGCTTTGGCTGCATTCATTTGCAGCTGCGCATCTTTCACGTCCAGTTTTGCCAACACCTGCCCGACCTTAACCCGATCCCCGACATCAGCATAACGTTCGGTAATCTGTCCCCCAACACGGAATGCCAGCGCGGTCTGTTGTTTCGCCTGTACATCACCCGCATAGCTTTTCTGGTCAATATGATTGCTACTTGGCTGCGTCACCATGACATAGGGAATTTCCTCGGTCTTGGGAACCTCTTTTTGACATGCTGTTAAAGTGACACTGCTGAGTACGAGCAACCCCACAATTACATGATTTAGCAGATTCATCTCTTTTTCGCTCTTATTCAAATTGATTTTTTAAGGCACAATAGGGTCTGTTCACACTTCACAAATGCTTGCGACAGAGGATATTTTTAGTTGATACAAGGCATGTTTTGCGAAATTTAGCTTTCTAAATGAGCAGAACATAACGTAGTAGCGGCAAAAAATATCCCTGTCCCAAAGGGTTATGGCTAAAACTTCCTCAAACTTCGTTATGAAACTTGATAAGGGGGTCGCCATTACCTGCGTTTCATGCCTCGTTTGAGTTGTTTTAGCTCATAACGCAAGTCATAGATGAAGTGTCAACAGACCCTGACCATCATAAATTGTTTAATTTTTAATTAATATACTCATGAGTACATTAATTAAAAATTAAATCTAGCAACCTGATTTCTAACTGAATTAAAAGGGAACGATAACGTGCAGACAACCAGTGGTCGCCCGAAAGATTTAGAAAAAAGAGCCAAGATCTTGCAGGCTGCAAAATCTATTTTTCTAAAAATGGGCTATCACGCCACCAGCATGAACCAGATTGCCAAAGAGGCGGGTGTCACCAAACTCACGGTGTACAACCATTTTCAGGACAAGGCCAACCTGTTTACCTGTGCGATTGAGGAAAG
Source organism: Acinetobacter sp. GD03645 (assembly GCF_029845285.1). Classification (NCBI taxonomy): domain Bacteria; kingdom Pseudomonadati; phylum Pseudomonadota; class Gammaproteobacteria; order Moraxellales; family Moraxellaceae; genus Acinetobacter; species Acinetobacter sp. GD03645. The sequence goes on from NZ_JAOCLL010000025.1 coordinate 32,974, forward strand.
CTGTGAGGAGTCCATTCGGGCCAAGCAGTTTGAACTCACACCTGAGTCCGACTTTAGGCAGGCATTGTATTTAATGTGCCAGCGCGCCCTAGGCATTATTTACCTGCCTGAAGCGCTGAAGCTGGATCGGGTGCTGTTTGAACTTGCCGCTGAACAAAGCCCCCTCACCCAGCAGTTTTTTGATGCCTCACACACACGTATGTGTAATATCTGGTGTGGTTTTTTTGAGCAGGCCATCACACTCAATTTTATTCAGGCAGATGATCCTCTCAAACAGACCGAACTGATCGTGGCGCTGATGCTCGGCACACGCCACCACAAGGTTTTACTGGGTCTGGATTCGGTGCCAACCACGGTTGAAATTGAGCAGATGATTGAACAGGCCATTGAACTTTTTCTGCTTAAATATCAACCTGGATTTTAAAGAAATTTCACATTTCCTTACGTTCTCCACTTGGAATGTCTGACAATCAGGTTATAGTCAAGACATGAGCAGAGGAGAAGCATAATGACACAACAAATCACTGCGCCATTACGAGAAGATGTTCGTTTACTGGGTAATTTACTGGGTGAGACCTTAAAGCAGCATGCAGGACAGGATTTGTTTAATCAGGTTGAGCAGATTCGTGCCCTGGCCAAGGGTGCCCGTGATGGACAGATTGAGTCAGAAAAACAGCTCGAACAACTTTTCCTCGGTCTAAAAGATGAAGAGATTTTGCCACTGACCCGTGCATTTTCATATTTCCTCAACTTTGCCAATATCGCTGAGCAATACCATGTGGTGCGTAACCGCCGTCAGGCTGAGTTTGACGAGCAGGCACCCAGTCCAAACCCGCTTACACATTTATTTGAAAAATTCAAAACCCAGCAAATTGGTGAACAGCAACTGTTCCAGCAAATCTGTGACCTCAACATCGAACTGGTGCTCACCGCGCATCCGACTGAAGTCAGCCGCCGTACCCTGATCCAGAAATATGATGACATTACCGACTGCCTATCACAGCTTGATCAACAGAAACTCACACCGAGAGAACGCCAGCAGACCATTGCTACACTCAAGCAACTGGTGAGTTCAGCATGGCAAACCGATGAGATTCGCCAGCATCGCCCTACTCCTGTGGATGAAGCGAAATGGGGCTTTGCCACCATTGAACAGAGTTTATGGAATGCAGTGCCTCAATTTATCCGTGAACTGAATGAACTAACCCAGCAACATTGCCAGCAATCCTTGCCTCTGGATATTGCCCCGATTCGTTTTGCCTCGTGGATGGGTGGAGACCGTGATGGCAACCCCAATGTCACCCATCAGGTGACGCAGGAAGTATTGTGGCTGTCACGTTGGCAGGCGGCCGATCTCTATTTACGTGATATTGAAAACCTGCGTTGGGAACTGTCGATTCAAACCTGTTCAGAAGAAATGAAGCAGGCCTTGGGCTCAGATCATCCAGAACCCTACCGTGAATATCTGCGTGATAGCCGTGAACGCCTGAAAGCCACCCGACACTGGCTGACGCAACGTCTACATGGGCTGGATGCGGATGACAGCCAGATCATCAAGACCAAGGATGAACTACTACAGCCTTTATTGTTGTGCTATCGCTCCCTGATTGACAGTAATCTAGCCGAAATTGCCAATGGGCAGTTGCTGGATTTCATTTACCGTGTCAACTGTTTTGGCATCGAACTGCTGAAACTGGATATCCGTCAGGAATCAGGCCGCCATCGTCAGGCCATTTCAGCGATTACCGAATATCTGGGTCTGGGTAATTTTGAATCATGGACAGAACAGGCGCGCCAAAACTTCCTGATTCAGGAATTACAAAGCAAGCGCCCGTTGCTGCCTAAATATCTGGATGAACCAGAGGGCAGTCTGATTCAGCATCCTGACGTACTGGAAGTGTTTGCCACCATGCGGACCCTGGCTGAGCAGCCGACTGAAAGCCTGGGTGCCTATATTATTTCAATGGCAGAATATCCAAGTGATGTCCTCGCCGTTTTGCTACTGCAAAAAGAAGCTGGGATTCAGCATCCGCTTCGTGTGGTGCCTTTATTTGAAACATTAAAGGACTTGGATGGGGCAGCCAAAACCATGAACACCCTGTTCAATATGCACTGGTATAAGCAGCATATTCAGGGCAGGCATGAAGTGATGATTGGTTATTCGGACTCGGCCAAGGATGCAGGCTTTATGTCAGCGAACTGGGCGCAATATCGGGCGCAGGAAGAACTGACTGCTGTTGCCAAAAATCATGGCGTACAACTGACCCTGTTTCACGGACGTGGTGGCTCGATCAGCCGTGGCGGCGCACCGACCCAGCAAGCCTTGTTTTCCCAGCCGCCAGGTTCAATTTCTGGCGCGATTCGAGTCACCGAACAGGGAGAAATGATCCGCTTCAAGTTTGGTTTGGAGGGCATTGCGCTACAGAATCTGGAAATCTATACCGCAGCCACGTTGGAGGCGACCCTGCTGCCACCGCCTGAACCAAAAAAACAATGGCGTGAGCTGATGAACCAGATGACCGATTTATCGGTACAGGTCTATCGCCAGACCGTGCGGGAAAATCCACATTTTGTCAGCTATCTACGCACAGTGACCCCTGAACTGGAGCTACAAATGTTGCCGCTCGGTTCACGTCCAGCCAAACGCAAGGTCAGCGGTGGCATCGAATCACTACGGGCAATTCCATGGGTATTTGCATGGACCCAGATTCGCCTGATGTTGCCTGCATGGCTGGGTACAGGTACGGCGATTAATCAGGTGCATGAACAATACAAGATGACGCTCGATGAGATGCTGGCACAATGGCCCTATTTCCAGACCCTGATTGATATGCTGGAAATGGTGCTGTCCAAATCCGATGCCGATATTGCCCTGTACTATGAGTCGCACCTGACCCAGGATCAGGAGCTAAAACTATTGGGTATAGAGTTACGCCAGCGGCTACAAAATGCGGTCGATACCCTGCTTGGTCTAAAAGGTGAATCTAAACTGCTCAGCAACAATAAAGTGCTGGACCAGTCCATGCAGGTGCGTAAACCGTATTTACTGCCGTTGCATTTATTACAGGCAGAATTGATGAAGCGTCGTCGTCTGTATCTGGCACAGCACCAAACTGAACATAGCCCTGTCGATCATGCCTTGATGGTCAGTATTGCTGGGATTGCGGCAGGGTTAAGGAATACAGGCTGATGATTTAAACTGATGCAGCATCTACAAAACCTGTTGTAGATGCTATATGTCTACTCAGTCATTTTTTAATGATAAAAACCCATCTTTTTTATTTGTTGAGTCAAATAGTCAACTTTGTATAAATCCACAATGAATATGAGCGCTTAGCTTTAAATATATTTTACCAAATGATAAAAATAAGCATTTAAACCCACGATATTGCAGCCATTGCCCAACATGACCAGATGAAAGTTGCAGATCAGGCAGAGTATCATAGCGGCTGATTTATCTGATCAAGAGTTTATCTATGTCAAGTTGGTTTCCAAAATGGCAGCCGTATCAGGGAAAGATTGATCATCGCCCTGTTGCGACAAACGAATATTTACCGCCCTTACAAAGTGCGGTGCTCGGGGTTCAACATGCTTTTGCAATGTTTGGCGCAACCGTACTTGCCCCATTGCTGATGGGGTTCAACCCCAACCTGGCCATTTTAATGTCAGGGATCTGTACCATTATCTTCTTCCTGATCACAGGTGGACGTGTACCAAGTTACCTGGGCTCAAGCTTTGCCTTTATTGGTGTGGTGGCGGCTGCAACAGGCCATGTCACGGGTTCGGGGGCAAATCCAAACCTTGCGATTGCACTTGGCGGTATTGTTGCCTGTGGTATTTTCTATGCCCTGATTGGCTTTGCCGTCATGCTCACAGGCACACGCTGGATTGAAAAACTGATGCCACCTGTGGTGACAGGCGCAATCGTGATGATCATTGGTCTCAACCTTGCCCCTGTGACCATCAAGGGTGTGGCGGGACAACCGTTTGAAATGTGGATGGCACTGATCACCGTACTGTGTATGGGTATTATCGCGGTGTTTACCAAAGGTCTGCTACAACGTTTACTTTTACTGGTGGGCTTGTTGATTGCCTACGGACTGTATGCCGTTGCAACCAATGTGCTCGGCTTTGGCAAAGCCATTGATTTTTCCCAGATTGCAGCCGCGCCATGGTTCGGTATGCCAAGCTTCTCACATCCAGCGTTTGACATGAACGCGATTCTGATTATTGCACCTGTGGCACTGATTCTAGTTGCCGAGAATTTAGGCCATATCAAGGCAGTGGGAGCGATGACAGGCGAAAACCTGACCCCACAGTTGGGCAAGGCCTTTGTTGCCGATGGTTTAGCCACCACCCTCTCAGGCAGTGTCGGTGCGCCAGGCATGACCACCTATGGGGAAAATATTGGGGTGATGGCGGTGACCCGTGTGTATTCGACCATTGTATTTGTGATCGCTGGTGTGTTTGCCATTTTTCTGGGGCTTTCGCCAAAGTTTGGTGCGGTGATTAGCACCATTCCAACGGCGGTTCTGACAGGTGCCTCCATCGTGGTGTTTGGCTTGATCACCATTGCTGGAGCGAAAATCTGGATCGAAAACAAGGTCGACTTCTCCAACAATAAAAACCTGATTGTGGCTTCAGTGACCATTATTCTGGGTGCAGGCAACTTTGAATTATTATTTGGTAGCTTTAACCTAGGTGGGATTGGCACAGCAACTTTTGCTGCGATTTTCCTGAATTTATTATTTAGTTTAAAAGATAAAAACTAGAATTACAGGCAGCCAAGGCTGCCTTTTTATTTATTCCTGACTGTCCTGCTTATATTTCTCTTCCAGCACATTACTGATAATACTTTCAATCATCCAGACCCGATACAGGCTATTAAACACATAGCTTTGTCCATCAATGCGCAGTTCCAGTACAGGAAAGTCAGGCTGATGCTTCTGCTGGCATAGCTCATCATTCTGTTTTAACAGGGCCTCAACATCCTGTTCAGTGACCTGCTCAATCTGCAAGCGCTTTTGCATCCGATGAAAATGCGCCTTAAAGGATAAATCCTTGCCCCGTGTCCAGACACTTTCCAGAATCTGGTGGATCACATCCACCTGCTGCTCTTCAGTCACACTGTAAAACAGCTTTGCCATTTCATAGGTGGCTTCCCTTGTCGGACGACAGAATGGGGTAAATGCCACCTGTGTACGTTTCGAGACACGGGTGGCCAGACTCCAGTCAAACCAGTCGCGTCCGTGGTAACTCAGTGGGTAAACCTTCAGTTGAATATTGTAGTAGTTGGCAAGCTCTTCCTTGATATAGGCCAGCAGCAGCCAGCTCATCGGGTCTTCAAGCGCAATATACAAATCCAGCTCGGGATGCAGGGCCTGAACTTCAGTCAGTGCCTCACCATCATTAATCAGGTGCTCACGCCACTCGATATGATTGATCAGGAAAATTGGGTTGCCCGTCAGCAGTTTCTGCTGTTTTAAACGTCGGGTAAGACGCAACAGGTCATCCACCGCCTGATATTTCCGCTCACCAAATTCAAAATAACTGGCGGCGACAGGTACATCCCTGAAGATACGCTCAGGATAATCCTGTGCTTTCTGATGCCGACTCGCCATCGCATACAGGGTACGCAATTTTCCATATTGCTGCTGCCACAGCATGTGAAACACATCTTCAAGCAAATGCAGGAAGTTTTGTTCGCGTAACGGGGTATTTCTTAAAATGGTTTCGGCTTGCTGTAAGGATTCCGCACTGGGAATTTCTGGGGTGTCATCAAAGCCAAAACGGTGCTGCCTGGCAAGAATCTTTGCGTCATTGAGGCAGTAGCTTTGCCACTCCTGTCTGGACATGCCATTGGGGGGTTCGGCATCCTGTCTGGAAATAATGACTTTTAACGGCTTGAGTTCATCACTCAGGATTTCATTGAGTTGGTCAAGCTGCTGTACGGCAAGATAGCTATAAACATCGTCCAGACGCAGGTAAATAGTTAAACCCTGTTCCGTGGGTAACACCGCCTGACGAGAGGGTTTCTGATAGAACCAACTCGATCGGATGGGATCAAACCAACGACGTAACAAAGACATGTCAATCGCCTCTAAGCCTAATGAAAATTTATAAAAATGAAAGTTGTGCTTTCAAGTGTACTGGCAAATGAGAATCAAGTGTATTTTATATTATAAAAATCAAACATCAAAAAAGTCCCCCTTTGAAAAAGGGGGATTTAGGGGGATTTTACAAAACTCGTACCGCACCTTTGGCAGCACTGGTTGAATGCATCGCATAAATTTTCAATGATTTAGATACTTTACGTTTACGTTCTTCCGCTGGATGCCAGCCTTTGGCTTCCTGCACGGTACGGCGATGCGCCATGGTTGCATCATCAATATCAAGGTGAATGGTACGGTTCGGAATGTCGATCTGAATGGTGTCACCATCCTCAACCAGACCAATCGCACCGCCCTCTGCCGCTTCTGGCGACACATGACCAATGGAGAGACCTGAAGAACCACCAGAGAAACGGCCATCAGTAATCAGGGCGCAGTCCTTACCCAAACCCTTCGATTTTAAATAACTGGTTGGATACAGCATTTCCTGCATGCCTGGTCCGCCACGAGGCCCCTCGTAACGAATCACCACAATGTCACCTGCAACGATCTTATGATCTAAGATTGCTTCAACCGCTGAATCTTGGCTTTCAAAAACACGTGCTGTGCCGGTGAATTTCAGAATCGATTCATCTACACCCGCTGTTTTAACGATACAACCATCTAATGCGATGTTACCGTAAAGTACCGCCAAACCACCGTCTTTAGAGAACGCATGTTCCGCATTACGGATTACACCTTTCTCACGGTCACCATCAAGCGTTGAATAATAACGGTTTTGTGAGAATGCGACTTGCGTAGGAACACCGCCTGGCGAAGAGCGATAGAACTCATAAACATCAGGATCTTCAGTGCGAATAATATCCCACTTATCTAAAGCATCTTTCAGTGTTTTTTCATGTACGGTTGGGCATGAGGTATTCAGTAGATTGGCACGATCAAGCTCACCTAAGATCGCCATAATACCGCCCGCACGATGCACATCTTCCATATGTACATCAGATTTTGCAGGTGCAACTTTAGACAACACTGGTACTTGACGAGACAAGCGATCAATATCATCCATTGTAAAATCAACTTCAGCTTCATGTGCAGCTGCAAGTAAGTGTAATACGGTGTTAGTTGAACCACCCATTGCAATATCAAGCGTCATTGCATTTTCAAACGCAGCTTTAGTTGCAATTGAACGCGGCAAAATGCTGTCATCATTCTGTTCGTAATAACGCTTCGCAAGTTCAACAACTAAACGACCCGCTTTTAGGAATAATTTTTCACGATTGGCGTGAGTTGCAACAATTGAACCATTGCCTGGTAATGATAAACCTAATGCTTCTGTTAAACAGTTCATCGAGTTTGCAGTAAACATACCTGAACATGAACCACAGGTTGGACACGCAGAGCGTTCGAAAGCAGCAACTTCTTCATCGGTATAGCTTTCATCAGCAGCAACAACCATCGCATCAACAAGGTCAATCGCTTTTTCATCGCCACGGAATTTAACTTTACCCGCTTCCATTGGACCGCCAGAAACGAAAACCACTGGAATATTAAGGCGCATAGCCGCCATGAGCATTCCTGGTGTGATCTTGTCACAGTTCGAGATACAAACCATCGCATCTGCACAGTGCGCATTGACCATGTATTCAACTGAGTCCGCAATCAAATCACGTGATGGCAATGAATACAACATGCCGTCATGCCCCATCGCAATACCATCATCTACCGCGATGGTATTAAATTCTTTCGCTACACCACCAGCAGCTTCAATTTCTCGTGCAACCAGTTGCCCTAAATCTTTAAGATGCACGTGACCTGGAACGAATTGGGTAAATGAGTTGACGACCGCAATAATAGGTTTGCCAAAATCTTCATCTTTCATACCTGTCGCACGCCATAAACCGCGCGCGCCAGCCATATTTCTTCCATGTGTTGATGTTTTCGAACGATAATCAGGCATTTTTTATTCCCAACAAGTTTGTGCTCGAGATGAATAGGACATTCTCTCTGGCGAAATGATACTGAGCTTTTCCCATCATACTACAAGTTATCGTTTAACTGATGACCAGCGAACCTATCTTTTTTTGTTCAAAGACAATTCCTTTCACCTAATTAGGGGCTAGTGGCTTTTTGGCTTATAATTTGGGGTAAATTTTCTGTGGATTATCTTTGTGAAGATCATTTTTGCTGGTACGCCTGAATTTGCGGCAACCGCATTGGCGGCATTATTAAAAACACCACACCAGATCATTGCGGTTTACACCCAGCCTGACCGTAAGGCGGGTCGTGGGCAAAAACTAACCCCATCCCCTGTTAAGCAACTGGCGCTTGAACACGATTTACCTGTTTATCAACCTTTGCATTTTAAAGCATCGACAGATGAGGGGCTGGCTGCCCAGCAACAATTGGCGGACTTGGATGCCGATGTCATGGTGGTGGCTGCGTATGGCCTGATCTTGCCACAGGCCGTTCTGGATACCCCGAAATATGGCTGCCTGAATATTCACGGTTCACTTCTGCCACGCTGGCGTGGTGCGGCACCGATTCAACGCGCCATTGCTACGGGCGACGCTGAAACAGGCATTACCATCATGCAAATGGCCGCAGGTCTGGATACAGGCGATATGATGTATAAAACCTATTGCCCAATCACAGCCGAAGATACTTCTGCCACATTGCATGACAAACTGGCTGTTCAGGGTGCAGAGGCGATTTGTACCGTGCTTGAATCAGAGCAAAGCTTGCAGGATTTTATTGCCAAACGTGAAGTACAGGATGAGGCGCTGACCGTTTATGCACATAAATTGGTGAAACCCGAAGCCCGTATTAACTGGACGCAGAGTGCCGTACAAATTGACCGTAATATCCGTGCGTTCAACCCGTGGCCTGTGGCCTTTATCCAACTGGATGAAAATAATGCCCTGCGTGTCTGGGGTTCAATGTTCTCTGAACACAGCAAGGCAGATGCGCAAGTCGGTGAAATTCTGGCGATGGATAAACAGGGTATTCATGTGGCTTGTGGTGATAATAGTGCGGTATGCCTCACCAGCCTGCAATGGTCAGGTGGCAAGGCCCTCAACCCCGTACAAATCGCCCAGACCCAGAAATTGCATATTGGACAAATCCTGCCATGAGCCAAATGAATCAATCATCTACAAAAAATTTAAATCTGCGTGCGCAAGTGATCAAAACACTTTTGGCTGTTCAAAATGGGCAATCTTTGTCTTCCGTTTTGAATCAACATATCAATATGGTGTCTGAACGTGACCGTGGTTTATATCACGAACTGACTTTAGGTTGTTTACGCCAATGGTATTCTTTAAAAGCGATTACCTTACCATTGCTCACAAAACCATTAGACAATGAAGCATTAGAAAGTTGTTTATATCTTGGTTTATATCAAATTTTATGTACGCGCATTCCTGTACATGCTGCGATTTCAGAAACTGTAAATGCTGCCAAGCAACTCGGTTTCGAACCCATGAGTGGCGTGGTCAATGCAATTCTGCGTCGTGTTTCACGTGAAACAGCGGAATTTCAAACAGCTTTGAATAATACACATGGTTTACCAAGTTGGTTATTCAAACGACTCAAAAAAGATTGGCCTGAGCAGGTAGAGTCGCTATGCCAAGCCTTAAAACAAGTTGCACCACTGACCCTGCGCATCAATGAACGCCAAGTCAGTCGTAACGAATATTTAGAGATTTTGGACGAAGAACAGATTGATGCTCATCCTTGCATGCTTTCAAATGTGGGTATTGTTTTGGAACAAACGGGCAATATTACCCATTTACCAGGTTTTGAAGAAGGTGGTTTTTCCGTTCAGGATGAACATGCACAATTGTGCGCAATGCTGTTACCCAACCTAGATAACCAAGTGGTTGTCGATGCCTGTGCTGCGCCAGGCGGTAAAACCGCACACATCCTTGAGCGCTTTAATCCTCAAAAACTGATTGCGCTGGATCATGATGCAAAACGTCTGGTTCGGGTCAGTGAAAATTTACAGCGTTTACAGCTCAACCAAGACCATATTGAGATTGTTGCAGCCGATGCCACTACATGGCAAGCCAAAGAGCCTGTTGACTGTATCGTGCTGGATGCACCTTGTTCCGCCACAGGCGTGATTCGTCGCCATCCTGACATTCGCCTGCTTAGACAGTCCACCGATATTGCCCAGACCGTAGCACTGCAACAACAAATTTTGCAGCACATGTGGCAGCAGCTTAAAGTAGGCGGCACCTTACTGTATATCACCTGCTCAGTCTTAAAGGCTGAAAATGAGCAGCAAATGGCAACATTCTTGGCAGCACATCCTGATGCTGAAGAAATTAAAATTGCAGCCGACTGGGGAATTGAACAACTTCATGGCCGTCAACTGTTGCCGAGTCATGGTCAGGGTGATGGTTTCTATTATTGCCAGATCAAAAAACTGGCTTAAGTCATACAGCAGGCATCAGGCCTGCTTTTTTATTGAGTTAATTCAAGTGATTTAAACTGTTACGATTGCTGCGATTTCATTATAAAAAGCAAACAGGCTTTAACCTAATTATTTCAGGAAATCAGTTAATTTGGGTAGGTCAAATACAATTATAATGGGTATTTTAAATGGCTATTCTGTCTAAACTCACCGATACACTGGCAATTAAAACAATTGAAGCCTATCAGCAACACCTATCACCCATAAAGGGATTTAAATGCGCCGCGGGTCAGCTTTATGATGGCACGACCTGTTCAGGTGCAGTCAAAAAAATTATCCAAAAACAGGGTCTGATTTCAGGCCTACCCACAATTTATCAGCAATTTTCCAGTTGCCATCAGGCTGCCAAAACCCTTGCTGCACATCCAACCCAGCCCATGAATGCTTTCTGTTGCTGTGTCCTGCCGATTCCCCTGTAGGTCTCCGCCTGATTTGAATGCGTATAAAAAAACAGCCCTATATTGGAGGGCTGTTTTTTTACTCATTTACTAAAGCGTATGCTGGTCTTTTACATCTTCCAGAACGTCATCCAGTTCTTCTGGATTTTTCATCAGGTGCAGGATTGACAACGCCAGTCCACCCCATAAAAACAGCATTGAAATAATCATCATTACGATTGCTGAGGTATTCATCTATATTCTCCTAGCGATCTTTCATCTTGCTGAGTACGATTGCAACCACAGCACAGAAAATCACACTGCCCCAGCCAAAGATGCCCTGCAAACTCATGCTATAACTATCGTATCCATTTTTCATCAGATTGAATACAGTCATGCCCAAGGTGGTCAGCAGGATGAGTGAAGTAATCACGGTCAGGGTAAAATCCCAGCCCTTGCCCAGTTGAATGGTGGAAATACGGTTGACATGGTCACGAAGCTCAAGCAGGGCTGAACGTTTAAACCAGGCGATACTGATGATTGAAATCAATGCGCCACCAATAATGCCAATATTATTGATGAAGTGATCGACAATATCCACCAGCTTGATCGCATTCACGCTTGAGAAAAGGATGACTGAAACCAGCGCACTGCCCCCACCAATAATGGTCACTGCCTTGGTGCGGCCCCATTTTAACTTGTCCTGCATTGCCGCAATTGGCACTTCCAGAATACTGACCATGGAGGAAATACCCGCCACAAACAGTGAGGAGAAGAACAATAAGCCAAACAGGTCAGCACCCGCACCCAGACTTGAAATGATTTTCGGGAATGCAATAAATGCAAGGCCAATACCACCACTGACCACGTCCTGCACTTCCTTGCCTGCGGTATGCGCCATAAAGCCCAACGCCGCAAAAATACCAATCCCCGCCAGGATTTCAGTCGATGCATTGGCAAAGCCAACGATCAAACCAGAACCTGTCAAGTTGGTTTTAGGCTTGAGATAGGAGGCATAGGTCACCATGATCCCAAAACCAACAGATAGTGAGAAGAATGTATGACCATACGCCGCCAGCCACACTTTATAGTCCATCATCGCAGACCAGTTCGGGGTAAAGAATGCGTTTAAGCCCTCAACCGCACCAGGCAAGCGTAGTGACTGAATCACAAGAATGGTGAACAGTACGAACAGCAATGGCATGAAAATCTTGTTGGATAATTCAACACCCTTTTTTACACCACCATATAGAATGACCAAGGTCAGCGCCCAGATTCCCACAATTGGCCAGAACAGGTGACTGACAAACTGAAAATCAAAACCCGTTGCCTTTGAAGTCTGCAAATAGGTATTGAAGAAGAAACTTTCTGGATCACTGCCCCACGCCTGACCGACTGAGAAATAGATATAACTTCCCGCCCAGGTCAGGACGCTGGCATAGTACAAACCAATGATGATACAGACACACACCTGCCACCAGCCAAGCGTCTCGCCGCCTTTAAACAGGGCACGGTAGGCTTTGGGTGGTGAATTGCGGGCACGATGCCCTGTCGCATAATCAAGGAATAAAAGTGGTAAACCAGCAGTAATCAACGCCAGTAAATAGGGAATCAGAAACGCTCCGCCACCATTTTCATAGGCAACATAAGGAAAACGCCAAATATTACCCAAGCCTACAGCCGAACCAACGGCTGCAATAATAAAACCAGATCGTGATGTCCAGTTTTCACGAGAATCTGTCATAAAACACCTAAATATGTACAACTGGCATTTTCCACACTGCGTTAGGTTTTTATTATCCAGCAGACATGAAAAGTGCCATAAAAATTCTGTTCTGCCTGCATGAAAATTCAACCTTGTGAGCCGCTCTTTTCCATGAACAAACAAGCAAAAACCAAACCATCTTCCATAAAGACTGGGTTTTGTTTTTCTGCTTTTTAATAGCCGAACAATACCCGTTTTTATTTCTTTTTACTGTAAATTCTGCATGGAAAAATCATGTTTTCCATACAAGTGATTATTTTTCAACTGAATGTGTTTTTGACCGTATAGTCAAATTATTACCATCCAGCATATAAAATATTCAAGTGAAATCCACTTCCACCTAAGCCTTTTGCATTTGTCCTTTTTAAAAAATTAAATTTAGACTACTGCATATTTTTCTGGATCACTATATGATTCGCCCAATCTTGGATGAATTCACAACAATTCATTACTTTTTTAGTGACTTAATTAGGACAATTCAATGAAAGTATTAAAATTATCACTGCTTGCTCTAGGAATGGGCTTAAGCGGTTTGGCACAGGCAGATGTCATTGGTGTCAAGGGTGACCTAAGTTACTGGGCTTATGATGGTCAGGCCAACATGGCTGCACAGACAGCGGCAAGTGATCAGGACCTTGAGCGTAAAGGTGCAGCCCAATTGTCACTGGCAATTGAACACCCTGTTCCACTTATTCCAAATGCCAAAATTCGCTATGTAAATTTGAAAACCCAAACTGAAAATGAAGTTGCTGGACAACCAGTCTATGACATTGACATGGATCACGCAGACTTCATTCTATACTATGAAATTCTGGATAATATTGTAAATGCAGATGTTGGTGTGGGTGCAACCACCCTGAACGGCCATGTCACCACCCTTGCTCTCAGCAAAACAGATATTGATAAGACCGTTCCTGTGATCTATGCAACAGCAGGTGCAAAACTTCCATTTACAGGTTTAAGTGCCAAGGGCGAAGTACTGTATAGCAACTTCAATGATGCCAAGATCACCGATGCCCAGGCAGAACTACAGTACAACTTTATTGATAACCTACTGGTTGATGTGGGCTTAAAGGCAGGTTACCGTATTCTGGACATTAAATTGGACGACTACGAAAAAAATGACCTTAAATTCAATTTCAAGGGTCCTTATATTGGCTTAGACATCCATTTCTAAATACCAGGCCAGATTAAAAAGCGGAATCAAGTGATTCCGTTTTTTTATATCTAAAACTATAGATTCCTAAACCTCAATGTAAGCCGAAACCTACAACAATCGCAGAGATTGGCGAATATACCCATCTGGAGATTTTCACTATCATGTAAAACATAGAGAGACAGGAAGTCTCATTTAGAATAACAAGATGCACAGGATGTGGTTGTTTATAGGAAATAAACGACAATAAACTGAATATAAAAGAAGCCCTGTCAGGATGATGGGGCTTCTTTTTTTATTATTCTTATCGTGTAACAGAATTTGACAGCGTATCCATCGAGATACAATCCGCCGATGAAAGCCCTACACTTTTCATGCTTTTGCATTGTTAACCTAGAAATCAAATAATATTGAGGAATTTCACAATGGTTAAAAAGGCATTATTTATCACCTCAAATGTAGGCGTAGAGCATGATGAGCTGATTCAGCCACTGGAATTTTTAAAAAGCAAGGGAATTGAAGTCATACATGCCGCCGAAAAGACGGAACCTGTACAAACGGTAAAAAGTGATAAAGAACCTGGAACAAGCTACCCTCCACAGGCTTCCCTGGAGCAGGTCTCCGTGGAAGACTACGATATTCTGGTCATTCCTGGCGGTACAGTCAACGCAGACACCCTCCGTCTTAATGAACATGCCCATAGGATCATTCAATATTTCACCGATCAAAACAAACCAATTGCCGCCATTTGCCATGCACCCTGGACCTTGATCAATGCCGACCGAATCAAGGATAAGAACCTGACCTCCTATAAAAGTATCCGCCTCGACATGGAAAATGCAGGTGCACATTGGGTGGATGAAGCAGTTCATCGCTGCAATACCCATGAATGGCCCCTGATCACCTCACGCTGCCCAGATGACATCCCTCAGTTTAATGAGGCGATCCTAAAGGAGCTAAACAGCCTTTAACATTCTTCTTTTCATTATTTATAATATTCTCTATTTTTTCCCAAT
>NZ_JAOCLL010000026.1:0-38862 GCF_029845285.1 Acinetobacter sp. GD03645
GAAGCGACCTTTTAATGTATCTGAAATATTAAGCAGATTTAACCGCGTTTAATAACTCAGCCTGACGATCTTTAAGTGCCTGAGGTAAGCGATCACCCAGTTTGGTAAATAACTCAGTGTGGCTTTCAAGTTCCTTGATCCATTGATCTTTGTCCTGAGTTGTCACTGTGTCGAATTGCTCTTTAGAGAAGTCGATACCTTCCCAGTTTAACTGCTCATAAGCAGGAACTAGGCCGATTGGTGTTTCAGTTGCTTCTGCACGACCTTCACAACGGTCAATGATCCACTCAAGAACACGCATGTTCTGACCGAAACCAGGCCATACGAAGTTGCCTTCAGCGTCACGACGGAACCAGTTTACGTTGAAGATTTTTGGCAGCTTGTTACCAGCAGCTTCAGCTTTCGCACCAACTTCTTTACCTAATTGTAACCAGTGGCCAAAGTAGTCAGCCATGTTGTAGCCAGCAAATGGAAGCATTGCAAATGGGTCACGGCGGACAACACCTTGTTGACCAACTGCCGCAGCAGTGGTTTCAGAACCCATGGTTGCTGCTTTATAAACACCATCCACCCAGTCAAATGCTTCTGATACCAAAGGCACAGTGTCTGCACGGCGACCACCGAAGATGAACGCGGAAATTGGAACACCTGCTGGATTTTCCCAGTCAGCGTCGATAGATGGGCATTGACCAGCAGAAACAGTGAAACGTGAGTTTGGATGTGCTGCTTTTTCGCCCTCAACATATGGCTGACCTTTCCATGTGATCAGGTTTGCTGGGACTTCTTTGGTCAGACCTTCCCACCATACTTCACCATTCTCAGTCACGGCAACGTTGGTATAGATCACGTCTTTATGCATTGTTGCAATACAGTTCGGGTTGGTTTTGGTATTTGTACCTGGTGCAACACCGAAGAAACCAGCCTCTGGGTTGATTGCATATAAGCGACCATCTTCACCTGGTTTAATCCAGGCAATATCGTCACCTACAGTTTCAATCTTCCAGCCTTCATAACCAGCTGGTGGAATCAACATTGCAAAGTTGGTTTTACCACATGCAGACGGGAACGCCGCCGCGATATAATGTTTTTCGCCCTGTGGATTGGTCACGCCTAAAATCAGCATGTGTTCAGCCAACCAGCCTTGTTCACGGCCCATGACAGATGCAATACGTAATGCAAGGCATTTTTTACCTAATAGCGCGTTACCGCCGTAACCTGAACCATAAGACCAGATTTCACGGGTTTCTGGATAGTGCACGATATATTTTTCAGGGTTGCAAGGCCATACAACGTCTTTTTGACCATCTTTCAATGGTGCTGCAACAGTGTGTACACATGGGATGAACTCGCCATCTGTGCCCAACACGTCATAAACTGCTTTACCCATACGCGCCATTTTGGTCATGCTAACTGCAACGTAAGGTGAGTCTGTTAATTCAATACCAATGTGGGCAATGTGGCTGCCTAAAGGTCCCATTGAGAATGGAACCACATACATGGTACGGCCTTCCATTGCACCGTCAAATAATCCATTTAATTTTGCACGCATTTCAGCAGGAGCAACCCAGTTGTTGGTTGCGCCAGCATCTTCTTTGTTTTGAGAGCAGATATAAGTGCGATCTTCAACACGAGCAACGTCAGAAGGGTCAGAATTTGCAAGATAAGAACCAGGATGTTTTTCTTGGTTAAGTTTTTGCATGGTGCCGTTAGCGATCATCAAGTCGATCAGACGTTGATATTCTTCTTCGCTGCCGTCACACCATTCGATTTTTGCTGGCTTGGTTAGTTTTGCAATTTCTTCCACCCATGCAATCAGCTTAGGGTGACGAACGAATTCTGGTGCGTTCACTTGGGTCATGGTGATGCCTTTTTAAAGTGTGTACAACGTACAAGTTCCATTTACTGGATGACAGTAAGATAGATGAAGTAAAAAAAGTGGCTGTATTAAAGCATAAAATCATAAAAAAAATAAGACTAAAGAATGTCAGAATCTGTTAATGCAAGCATGTATATTTATATATAGGTAATTGTTTTTAATTGATTTGATCGTTTTTTGAGTTATTATTTGAATTTTTTATATGTGTTATTTTTATTAAAAATTATATTTAAAAACAATATTTTAAAATATTATGATTTTTTGAGAATTATTATTGATTATATGAATGAGGTTCATTCAAAATTTACATAAACAAGCTTTTATTTGTTGATTTTGTAAACAAAAATAAGATTGTTAACTTTATTCAGGTTAAGTTGTATGAGTCAAAATTTACGGCCTTTATCCCTCATTTATAATCAAAAATCAGGTTTTCATGCAGCACAACAAGATGAGCAATATGAACGTCTTATGACGTTCTGGACACAATATGGCTTTGAAATCCAAGTTTTTGAGTTAAATCAGCAGGTTAATTTTGATGAAATGATGACATCGGTACTCTCCAGACATCAGCAGGCCGATTCGCGTGGTGTTGTGGTGGCGGCAGGAGGGGATGGCACCTTGAATGCGGTTGCCAAAAAATTGATGCATACCGATATTCCAATGGGAATCATGCCATTAGGGACATTTAATTATGTTGCCCGCGCCCTGAATATCCCAATTGATCTGGGTCTGGCTGCGGAGGTGATCGCCACAGGCATTGAACATAAGGTTCATGTTGCCACCCTGAATGACCAGATTTACCTGAATAATGCCAGTCTGGGTTTATATCCCTTATTTATAAAAAAACGGGAATTATATAACCAGCGTTTTGGCCGTTTCCCCTTGAATGCCTATACATCGGGTTTGGATGTGCTGTTGCGTGAACATAAGTCGTTAAAACTGGCGGTCACTGTAGATGGACAAAAATATCCTGTTGCAACACCGCTGGTTTTCTTTGGCAATAACCAGCTTCAACTCAGTGACATGAGGCTGAGGATTGCGGAATGTGCTGCCAATGGAAAGCTGGCAGGGGTGGTGGTGGCTAAAAGTGATCGGCTAAGCTTGCTGAAAATGTTATGGACACTGATTCAGGGGGAAATTGATCAGGCTTCTGATGTTTATTCATTCTGTGCTGAACAGATTCAGGTGGATTGTAAAAAGAAAAAGCTCACTGTGGCGGTGGATGGAGAACTGATGGAAATGCAGACCCCCCTAAAATTCGCAGTTGAAAAATCTGCCTTGAAGGTAATGGTGCCAAATGCTGTTGCATCTGTCTGATTTACACTTTGGCACTGAAAGAGAAGTATGTATTCAGGCCATACAGCAGTTTTGCCAACAGCATCGGCCAGAGGCGATTGTGGTGAGTGGGGACTTAACCCAGCGTGCCCGCTTTAAGCAGTTCTATGCTTGCCGACAATTTCTGGATTCCCTGTCACTGCCTTATTTGGTGGTGCCAGGAAATCATGACATCCCCCTGTATCAGGTCTGGAACCGATTTTTTTCCCCTTTTGTACTGTATCAGGCATTTTTTGGTCGCCTAGAAACAACGCTGGAAACTGAGCATTTTTATATTGTGGGGGTAAACAGTATTCGGCGGCGTTACCACACGCGGGGACATATTTCCCTGGAACAAATTCATGAAACCTATGAAAAGTTAAACAATGCACCCTCAAATAAAATAAAGCTGGTGGTTTTTCATCAGCCTTTTTACATATCTCCTGATCAGCATGATGATAAGGATTGTCCTGTTTTAGGAAAGATTGCTTTGGAACGCTGGGGCGAAACGGGACTGTTTGGCTTGTTGCATGGGCATTTACATCAAACAGCAGTATATGACCTCACAAAGATTTATAAGTTAAATGTCAATCATCCCATCTATGACATTCATGCAGGCACCGCAATTTCGAGCCGTTTACACCATGACTCAACCAATAGTTTTAATGCCATTTTAGAGAATGGAAAGATTGAGCATTATTGGTTTGATGAACGCTTGGGAATGTTTAAAAACTTATAATAGAAAACGAGATGAAAAGTTTGGCTAAACGTTTTAAATCTATCTTTTTATATGAAAAATATAACTTATTAAATATCTTTAAATTATGAGTTCCGTACACTGATATAAAAATAAGCATATTAGACTTGATTTTTGAATGCTTGAAAAAATATTAATGTTTTAAATATCAGAATATTGTGTCGATTTTTTTAAAAATTATCAGTCGATTTTTAACTGGAAAAATCTCTTAATACAGGTCAGTCTATTCCCCATTTGAGGAATATAACTGCCACAAAAAAATACATAAAATCTTTTGAGAGTTGATGAAATTTTGCTCCCCAAATTCTTCATTTGTAAGATATCGGAAAACTCTAAAACTGGAAAAATAATCATTTTAAATAACATATACATACGCACAAAGTAATAAATATAAGTACTTTTGCGATTTCTGCATGCTGAAAGGTGACAAAATGACACGTATATATTTGGTGGATAAAAGTATTCATAAAACAACAGCTAAATCTGAGGTCATGGCAACTGGGCAATCAACAGCAATCCCTTTAGATCAACGTTTAATGGCAAAGTTTGAGATTCATCCAGAACAAGTCTCTTCAATTGTGCGGGTGGGAAATAACGCGGTTGTACATTTAATAGATGGCACTCAAGTTGTTTTAGAGGGGTTCTTTGTTCAGGAGCTTCTACAACTTCCCTTACAGGATGGGCAAAGCTTATGGGCAACACTTGTTGAGGATGAGGTTACAGAGCAACCTATAGATGATTATCTGGTACTGGATGGTGTGCCACCTGAGGCTGTGGTTCCTGATAGTTCGATTGTTCCTGCCGCTGGCCTAAACCCTGAGATACCAGCTGCAATTGTACCTGAAGCTACAGGTGCTGCAGCAAGTGCGGCCACGGCAGGTACTATCGCCGCGACTACAGTACCCACCTGGGCTTTGGTTGCAGGTGGACTTGCTGGTGCTGGAGCCATTGGTGCCGCTGTCAGTGGAGGAAGTGATAAAAAGGATAATCCTCCAGACACCACAGCACCAACTCAGCCTCAGGGTGGTTTTACTGATAATAAAGATGGCAAAACCATTACTGGGCAGGCTGAAGCTGGCAGTACCGTGATTGTGAAAGATACGGCAGGTAAAGAGCTGGCTAAGGCAATGGTAGGTGCTGATGGCAAGTTTAGTGTGACTTTGCCAAATGCATTGAGTAACGGTGAACAGGTTAATGTGACTGTCAAGGATCCAGCAGGCAACGAAAGTACAGTGGCGAGTATCACTGCGCCTGATACAACCGCACCAACGAAGCCAGAGAGTACTTTTACTGATAATAAAGATGGCAAAACTATTACTGGACAGGCTGAAGCTGGCAGTACCGTGATTGTGAAAGATGCGGCAGGTAAAGAGCTGGCTAAGGCAACGGTAGGTGCTGATGGCAAGTTTAGCGTGACCTTGCCAAATGCATTGAGTAACGGTGAACAGGTTAATGTGACTGTCAAGGATTCAGCAGGTAACGAAAGTACAGTGGCAAGTATCACTGCACCTGATACCACAGCTCCAGTTGCAGGCACCTTGGGTTTTACCAATTTAATAGATACGGGTACTTCATCTACAGATCGAATTACGCAGGATAAAGCCTTTGACCTGAATTTGACGGGTCAAGAGACAGGTAGTGCAGTTAAATATCAGCTTTCCAAAGATGGAGGAGCTTGGACAAATACAACTGCAAACCAGACGAATCTGTCAGATGGTGTCTATCAGTTTAAGGCGATTGTAACTGACAAGGCAGGTAACAGCGCTGAGACTCTGTCACCGAAAGTAACAGTGGACAATACTGTACCAGCGGCAGGTACTTTAACCTTAACCAACTTAACAGATACTGGTTCATCATCTACAGACCGCATTACCCAGGACAAGAATTTTGATCTTAGCCTGACAGGTCAGGAAGCAAATACAACGATTATGTATCAGGTTTCTAAAG
The DNA here is from genome assembly GCF_029845285.1 of Acinetobacter sp. GD03645. NCBI lineage: Bacteria > Pseudomonadati > Pseudomonadota > Gammaproteobacteria > Moraxellales > Moraxellaceae > Acinetobacter > Acinetobacter sp. GD03645. The sequence continues at coordinate 5,895 of NZ_JAOCLL010000026.1, forward strand.
ATGGTGGGGTCTGGACTAATACTACTGTAAATCAAAATAATCTGGCAGATGGTATCTACCAGTTTAAGGCGATTGTGACTGACAGGGCGGGTAATAGCTCAGAAGCGTTATCTCCAAAAATAACAGTAGACAACACGATAGTAGCTGGCAATTTATCATTTATTAATTTTGTTGATAGTGGTGCTTTGGCAACTGATCATATTACGCAGGACAAAAATTTTGATCTCAGCTTAACTGGGCAGGAAACTGGAACGACTGTCGTCTATCAAGTTTCAAAAGATGGTGGAATATGGAGCAACACGACTGCCAAACAAAGTAATTTGACAGATGGCATCTATCAATTTAAGGCGATCGTGACTGACAAGGCGGGAAATAGTGCAGAGGTATTATCTAGCAAAGTTACGGTTGATAATACAGTACCAGTTGCAGGTGTTCTTTCATTTGCTAACTTAACCGATACAGGTTCATCATCTACTGACCGCATTACACAGGACAAAACCTTTGATCTCACCTTAACAGGACAAGAGGCTGGAACAACAGTCGTTTATCAAGTCTCTAAAGATAATGGTGCGTGGACAACAACGACAGCAAACCAGACCAACCTGACAGATGGAATTTATCAGTTTAAGGCGATCGTGACCGATAAGGCAGGAAACAGTGCAGAGGTGCTATCTGCAAAAGTTACCGTTGATAATACAGCACCGATAGCGGGAACCCTGTCATTTACGAATTTAAACGATACAGGCTCATCACCTACTGACCAAATTACACAGGATAAGGCTTTCGATTTAAGCCTGACAGGGCAGGAAGCAGGGGCCACAATTCAATATCAGGTGTCTAAAGATGGTGGGGTTTGGACCAATACCACTGCAAACCAGACGAACCTGTCAGATGGAGTCTATCAGTTTAAGGCAATTGTGACTGACAAGGCGGGAAACAGCGCAGAAACCTTATCAACAAAAATCACAGTAGATAATACTCCGCCAGCTACAGGAATATTATCTTTTGCTAATTTAGATGATACAGGTGTTTCTGATACAGATGGTATTACAAAAGATAAAGTCTTTAATTTGACATTAACAGGACAAGAGGCTGGAACCACTGTTATTTATCAGGTTTCTAAAGATGGAGGTGTCTGGGCAGATACCAGTGTAGAACAAAGTGGCCTGGTTGATGGAGTCTACCAGTTTAAGGCCATTGTAACCGATGTGGCAGGAAACAGTGCGGAAACCTTTTCTCAAACTGTGACTGTGGACAATACGCCACCAGTAGCAGGTGTGCTGTCATTTAACAATTTGACCGATACGGGTATTTCATCCACAGACAGAATTACACAGGATAAGGCTTTTGATCTCACCTTAATAGGACAAGAGACTGGAACAACAGTCATTTATCAGGTATCCAAGGATAATGGTGCGTGGACAACAACGACATCAAGCCAAACCAACCTGACAGATGGAATTTACCAGTTTAAAGCGATTGTAACGGATAAGGCAGGTAACAGTTCAGAGGTATTATCTTCAAAAATAACAGTAGACAACACGATAGTCGCTGGCAGCCTATTGTTCACTAATTTGACAGATACAGGTTTGTCCTCTACGGATTTAATTACACAGGACAAGGCTTTTGATCTGAGCCTGACAGGTCAGGAAGTAGGAACCACAGTTGTTTATCAAGTGTCTAAAGATAATGGTGCGTGGACAACAACGACACCAAGCCAAACCAACCTGACTGATGGTGTTTACCAGTTTAAGGCGATTGTGACCGATGTGGCAGGGAACAGTGCAGATGTGCTATCTGCCAAAGTAACCGTTGATAATACGGCACCAGTTGCAGGCACGCTTTCATTTACGAATTTAACCGATACGGGTTCATCATCTACAGACTTGATTACACAGGACAAAACATTTGATTTAAGTTTAACTGGGCATGAAGCTGGAACCACTGTTGTTTATCAAGTGTCTAAAGATAATGGTGCATGGACCAATACCACTGCAAACCAGATGAATCTGTCAGATGGTGTCTATCAGTTTAAGGCGGTTGTGACTGACAAGGCGGGTAACAGTGCAGAGGTGTTATCTAGTAAAGTTACGGTTGATAATACAGCACCAGTTGCAGGAGCTTTATCAATCACGAATTTAAGTGATACAGGTTCATCATCTACTGACCGCATTACACAGGACAAGACCTTTGACCTCAGCCTGACAGGTCAGGAGGCAGGAACGACTGTTGTCTATCAGGTATCTAAAGATAATGGTGCATGGACAACAACGACCACAAACCAAACCAATCTGGCTGATGGCGTTTACCAGTTTAAGGCGATTGTGACCGATGTTGCAGGTAACAGTGCAGAAACGCTGTCTCCAACTGTAACTGTTGACAACACTCCACCAGTAGCAGGGGTGCTTTCATTTACAAACTTAACTGATACAGGTTCATCGTCTACAGACTTGATTACACAGGACAAGACTTTCGATCTAAGCCTGACAGGTCAGGAAGCAGGGGCTACGATTCAATATCAGGTTTCTAAAGATAATGGTGTATGGACCAATACCACTGCAAACCAGACCAATCTGTCAGATGGTGTCTATCAGTTTAAGGCAATTGTGACCGATGTGGCAGGGAACAGTGCGGAAACACTATCAGCCAAATTGACTGTGGACAATACCCCACCAGCAGCAGGCGTACTGTCATTTAGCAGTTTAACTGATACAGGTATTTCATCTACTGACCTGATTACACAGGATAAGGCTTTTGATTTAAGTCTAACAGGACAGGAAGCAGGAACGACAGTTGTCTATCAGGTGTCCAAAGATGACGGCGCATGGACAACAACGACTGCAAGCCAAACCAATCTGGCTGATGGCATTTACCAGTTTAAGGCGATTGTGACTGATGTTGCTGGCAATAGTGCGGAAACCTTTTCTCAAATTGTAACTGTGGACAATACGCCACCAGCAGCAGGCACACTGTCATTTAACAATTTGACCGATACTGGTATTTCATCCACAGACCGAATTACACAGGATAAAGCTTTTGATTTAAGTTTAAGTGGGCAAGAGCAGGGTACAACTGTTGTCTATCAAGTATCGGTCGATGGTGGACAGACTTGGGTTGATACTGATACAGCACAAAGTAATCTGGCAGATGGTGTGTATCAGTTTAAGGCCATTGTGACAGACGTTGCAGGGAACAGTGCAGAAGCCTTATCTCCAATAATCACTGTAGATAATACTGCACCCGTAACTGGAACATTGGCTTTCGCAAATTTCAATGATACAGGTATTTCGGCTACAGATTACATCACCAAAGACCAAGCCTTTGACCTAAGTTTAACGGGACAGGAAGCAGGAACAACGGTCGTTTATCAGGTCTCTAAAGATAATGGTGTGTGGGTTAATACTGATATTGCACAAAGCAATTTGGTTGATGGCCGTTATCAATTTAAGGCGATTGTAACTGACAAGGCAGGTAATAGTGCAGAGACCCTGTCTCCAATTGTTGTTGTGGATAATACACCACCTGTTGCAGGAACCTTAACATTTAGCAATTTGAATGACACTGGTGCGTCGGCAATTGACCGAATTACTCAAGACAACAGCTTTGATTTGCAGTCTTTACATCCAATCGTAATTGGAGAGGAAGCTGCGATTACTGATCATTATGAGGTTTCTACAGATGGTGGATTGACATGGACAACTACCACAGCACAACAGACAAATCTGGCAGATGGAACGTATCAGTTTAAGGCGATTGAAACCGATGTTGCGGGCAATATCGTAGAGACAGCCATTGAAACGGTTGTGGTGGATACCTTGAAGCCTCAAATCGCAACTGATTTATTCATCAGTGAAGATGGCTGGACTTTAACAGGCTTGACCGAAGCTGCTGGTTTAAAAGTAAATGTATTTGATCAAAATGGGTTATTGGTTGGAACTACTGAAAGCTATGCTAATGGTGAATTTAGTCTGCAACTCGACAAATCCTATGTTGATAATGAAGAATTCACGGTTGTATTGCGTGATCGTGCAGGGAACGAGAGTGATGAAGCGAATGTCGTTGCATTGGGTGATGTGACCCGACCTGAAGCTGCGACAGAGCTTGAACTTAGTGAGGGTGGCAGTGGTTCGGTTTTAACAGGTAAAGCGGAACCTGATGCCATCATTAAAATTTATGATCAGGATAATAACCTCGTCCATCAATGGAACAACAATGTTAATGCTGATGGCACATTTACCATTTATTTGAACCAGTATTATTTAAAAGGACAAAGCTTAACGGTAACAGTGACGGATGCTGCCAATAATGTCAGTGACAATGCAGCGATTGTCGCGCCAACGGACAATACGAATCCTGAACCGATTGATGAGGTTGTTTTTGATGAAAATGGTTTGAACTTTACAGCCCAGGCCGAGGCCAATAGTACTGTTAAGGTTTACGATATAGACAACAACCAGGTCGGTACTGGATATGCGGATAGTGAGGGAAATGTTTCAGGCTGGTTCGATCATGTTTATCTGGACGGTCAGTTACTCACATTTATCGTATTTGACCGTGCTGGAAACCAAAGTGCTGAAGTGCCATTGAATGCGATAAATGATGACTCTATACCTGATCCAGCAACAAATCTTGTCTTGATCGAAGAGAATGGTGGTTCAGTCTTAACAGGTACAGCCGAACCGAATGCCACCATTCAGGTTTATGATCAGGATGATAACCTCGTCTATCAATGGAACAACAATGTCAAGGCTGATGGCACATTTGAGATTTATTTCAACCAGTACTATCTAAAAGGGCAAACCTTAACTGTCACTGTCACTGACCGTGCTGGTTTGGTCAGCGAAAAAGCCACAATTGTTGCGCCGTTGGATAATACTAATCCTGAACCAATCCAGAATATTGAGTTTAATGAGGATGGGCGTAACTTCACTGCAACAGCCGAAGCCAATAGCACGGTGAAAGTGTTTTATCAGGGTAATGAAGTTGGCAGTGGTTACACAGATAGTGAGGGCAAGGTATCTGGTTATTTCTATCAGGTATTCCTGGATGGGCAGGAACTTTCATTTATCGTTGTTGACCGTGCGCAGAATGAAAGTGACACAGTTAATCAAAATGCCCTGACTGACCGTGATGCTCCAGCGGTTGCGACTGATCTTGAACTGATTGAGGATGGTTCTGGTTCTATTCTGCTTGGCAAAGCGGAGCCGTACGCAACCATTCAAGTGACTGATACAAATGGAAACTCAGTAACCGCATGGTTCGCAAATATCACTGTGCAGGTGGATGGCACATTTAGAATCAACTTAAATGACTACTATCTACATGGTGAAACCTTAAAGGTTACTGTCACTGACCGTGCTGGTAATATCAGTGAAGTGGCAACAATTGATGCCCCAATTGATGAGGTTAAACCTGACCCACTGGATGTTGATCATATTGTTTTTAATGAGAACGGCTGGAATTTCACCGCAATTGCTGAAGCAAATAGTACTATTAAGGTGTTATATCAGGGCAATGAGGTCGGACAGGGGTACACTGATAGTGACGGTAATGTTTATGGTTCTTTCAATCAGGTATTTCTGGATGGTCAGGAGCTCACATTTATTGTGGTTGACCGTGCGGAAAATGAAAGTAATCCAGTAACCGCTATTGCATTAAATGATGACATTGCGCCTCTAGCCGCTGAAAATGTCACGGTTACACCTGAAGGATGGATTTCTGGGGAAGCTGAGCCGAATGCAATTGTTGAAATTATTGACAAATATGGTGCAGTTATCACATCAACCTATGTGAATTATAATGGTTCCTTTGGTCAATGGATTAACCTGAGCCAATACCAGTCACAAGAGTTAAGTATTGTGGTGAAAGATGCCGCTGGAAATCGCAGTGACCCTGTCTACAAGGTTTTGCCTGCATTGGTGGATACACCAGCGGCGGCGATTGACTTGGTGCTTGATGCCGAAGGGCATGTTCTGACAGGTATGGCAACGGCTGGTTTCTATATTGTGGTGACCAATGCGGCTGGTGAGCGTGTCGATAGTGGTTGGTGGAATACACTGGTTAATGAGGATGGCACATTCAGTATTCAGCTAAATGACTATTATCTACAGGGGCAGACATTACAAGTCCGTGTTGTTGATTTATCAACAAACCAATATAGCCCAATTACTGAAATCGTTGCACCTTTGGACAATATTCTTCCTGTTGTTGAAAATGTCGTGATCAGTGAGGATGGCTATTCTGTTGCTGGACAAACAGAACCTAAATCAACCATTAAGATTGTGGATGCAGATGGTGATCTTCGAGGCGAATACCAAGTCGATGAGACAGGTTATTTCAATCTCAGTGTCTATCCACAAATCTTGCGGGGTGAACAGCTCTTTATTACCGCCACAGATTTAGCAAAAAACGTGAGTACCCCGTTCAGCATTAGCTTTAATGCGGATGGCGCTGCACCGAACCCAGCCGAAAATGTAGTGGTGTCTGAAAATGGCTTCTTTATTGAGGGCGATGCAGTACCAAATGGCTACGTCCGTATTGTGAATACACAAAGCAATGTAGTTGGTAATGGTACGGTAGATGAGTTTGGACACTTTAACATTCAGTTATATCCACCTCAGGCAAATGGTGAGGTCCTACGTGTTGTTGTTGAGGAAAATGGATACCAAAGCGCCTATACCGAAATTACTGCACCAATAGATAATGTTGTGCCTGAAGCGGCAACAGAGCTTGTATTGGAAAATGGACAACTACTTTCAGGACAGGCAGAAGCTTATTTAACCATTAAGATTTTTGATGCTGATAATAATCAGGTTGGGCAGACCACAGTAGATGCTAATGGAACGTTCACGACCTATCTATGGTATCCATACTGGCATGGTGAAACCCTGACTGTAAAAGTGGTTGACGGCAACCAGAATGAAAGTCCAGATAGTACTATTGTTGCGACGAACGATACGACAGCACCTGATGCGGCAACGCAACTTGCAATAAATGAGTGGGGTTATCTGACGGGCCATGCCGAAACCAATGCCACAGTCGAAGTGACCTATTATTTTGCAGATCAGGAACCTTATACCAATAGTGCAACAGCAGTGAATGAGGGGACTTTTGAAATCTATATGTATGACAACGCCACTTCATTTGATGTGACTGTGGTGGATCGTGCAGGAAACCATAGTCCGACTGTGACGGTGAACCAGACGGAAATTCCGCATATTACCGTAGACCAGTTGAGGGGAGATAATACCGATAACATCTATCAGGTGGATCATGCTTATGATTTTGTTCAGGAATATATTGTTGAATACTATGAAACTTATGAAGAAGTTTGGGTAGGTGCTGGTTATTATGAACAACAGTGGGTTGAAGAGGGGCATTACGAGCAGCAATGGGTAGAGGGCCATTATGAGGATGTTTGGGTAGAGGGCTATTATGACTATGTCTGGGTAGACAGTGGTGAATGGCGTTATCGTGATTATTATAGTGATCAATATGGTGCGCGTTACTATACCGATGACGGTTCGTATGATTCTTATTTCAGTACTTATTATGACTATAGTGCTGGTCAATGGCAGGAGGGATATGCACTTGATGGTCCATTTGTTGAAGAAGAGTGGTTTGGTGATGGTTATTATGAATACCAATGGGTAGATGGTCATTACGAGCAGCAATGGGTAGATGGCTATTATGAGGATGTATGGGTAGACACCAGTCATTATGAAGATGTATGGGTTGAAGGCGGTTATTGGGAAAACCAACTGGTTGATCAGGGCTATCGAGATGTAGACTTTGGTGGCCATGACAAGATTATTAGCTCTGTCAGTTATAGCCTGGTGGACCACTATGATTCAGTTAATGATCCAACCAGTGCTGAGTCTTATTTGGAAAGTGGTCGTTATGTTGAGGATTTAGAACTTGTTGGTAGTGCGAATTTAAGTGCTACAGGCAATGGGCTGGATAATGTCATCACAGGTAATACAGGAGATAACATTCTGGATGGACGTGGTGGGCACGATACTTTCTTTGGCGGCGCAGGTTCGGATACGGTCATCTATAACCTCTTGAACTATAGTGATGGATTGGTCGATAGCTGGCAGGATTTCCATGTTGGTAATGTGCAGGAAGATTCACAGGCAGATAAAATTGATTTGAGTGAGCTATTAACCGATTATACGGGTGATGGTTCAGCCGAGTCCTTGTCTGGCTTTATCAATGTGAGTCAGGATGGGGACAATACCGTGATCAGTATTGACCGTGATGGCGGTGCAAATGGCTATCCACAGGTTCAACTTGTAACCTTAAACCAGATCCATACCACTCTGGATGAGTTGTTGGCAAATCAGCAACTTATTATCTAGAAATCTTGCAAGATAGAAAAGAGATCAGCAATGGTCTCTTTTTTGTGTTTTTTTTAACCTGAGACATCTTTTTTATAAAAAAAATTCTTTTTACCCCTTGAAGCCATTTTTTTTAACCCCACAAAAGTGGCATATCAAATTTTGTTATGGCGCTTTTGTCTTGTCATAACAATTTATCAAAAAAGACTAAGTCTGATGGAGTTAATTATGAGCAACATTCGTCCATTACATGATCGTGTTGTGATTCGTCGTGTAGAAGAAGAAACCAAAACTGCTGGCGGTATTTTACTTCCAGGTTCTGCTGCTGAAAAACCATCTCAGGGTGAAGTGATTGCAGTGGGCAATGGTCAGATCACTGACAATGGTGTGCGTGCTTTGGATGTTAAAGTTGGAGACAAAGTATTGTTTGGTACTTATGCGGGAACAACTGTAAAAGTAAACGGTGAAGAACTCTTGATTATGAAAGAGTCGGATATCTTGGCTGTGCTTGAAGGCTAATCGACACATAACTCACATTTATTATCAGATTAAGTATTTAAAAAGATTCGGAGTTTAATATGTCAGCTAAAGACGTAAAATTTGGTGATTCAGCTCGCTCAAAAATGATTGCAGGCGTAAACGTTCTTGCAGATGCGGTAAAAGTAACTTTAGGTCCTAAAGGCCGTAACGTTGTCATTGACCGTTCTTTCGGTGCACCGCACATCACTAAAGACGGTGTTACTGTTGCGAAAGAAATTTCATTAAAAGACAAGTTTGAAAACATGGGTGCTCAACTTGTTCGTGAAGTTTCTTCTAAAACCAATGACATTGCAGGTGACGGTACAACAACTGCAACTGTACTTGCTCAAGCGATTTTAAATGAAGGGATCAAGTCAGTAACTGCTGGTATGAACCCAATGGACTTGAAACGTGGTATCGACATCGCAGTGAGAACTGTGGTTGAAAATATCCGTACCAACGCTAAACCTGCTGATGACTTCAAGGCAATTGAACAAGTTGGCTCAATCTCTGCAAACTCTGACACTACTGTTGGTAAATTGATCGCGCAAGCAATGGAAAAAGTAGGTAAAGAGGGTGTGATCACTGTAGAAGAAGGTTCTGGCTTCGAGGACGCTTTAGACGTTGTTGAAGGCATGCAATTCGACCGTGGTTATATCTCTCCATACTTTGCAAACAAGCAAGATACCCTAACTGCTGAACTTGAAAACCCATTCATTCTTCTTGTGGATAAAAAAATCGGCAATATCCGTGAATTGATCACTGTATTGGAAGCGGTTGCTAAAACAGGTAAACCACTTCTCATCATTGCAGAAGATGTTGAAGGTGAAGCGCTTGCAACCTTAGTTGTAAACAACATGCGCGGTATTATCAAAGTATGTGCGGTTAAAGCACCTGGTTTTGGTGACCGTCGTAAAGCAATGCTTCAAGACATCGCAATCTTGACTGGCGCAACCGTGATTTCTGAAGAAGTGGGTATGTCCTTGGAACAAGCTTCTCTTCAAGATTTAGGTACTGCGCACAAAATCACCGTATCTAAAGAAAACACTGTGATTGTTGATGGTGCTGGCAATGCAGACCAGATCGCTGAGCGTGTGCAACAGATCCGTGCTCAAATTGAAGAGTCAACTTCTGAATACGACAAAGAAAAACTTCAGGAACGCGTTGCTAAATTAGCAGGCGGTGTGGCAGTCATCAAAATTGGTGCTGCAACTGAAGTTGAAATGAAAGAGAAGAAAGATCGTGTTGACGATGCACTTCATGCAACGCGTGCCGCAGTTGAGGAAGGTGTAGTTGCTGGTGGTGGTGTTGCGCTGGTACGTGCGGTTAATGCATTAGATGGCCTAAAAGGCGCGAATGAAGACCAAACAGCAGGTATCAACATTTTACGCCGTGCGATTGAAGCGCCACTTCGTCAGATCGTTGCCAATGCGGGTGATGAGCCATCTGTTGTAATCAACGCTGTTAAAGCGGGTGAGGGTAACTTCGGTTATAACGCCGCAACTGGCGAATATGGCGATATGCTGGAAATGGGTATTCTTGACCCTGCTAAAGTAACCCGTTCAGCACTTGAACATGCAGCTTCTGTTGCTGGCTTGATGTTGACGACTGAGGCAATGATTACTGATATCCCAGAAGATAAACCAGCTGCTCCAGATATGGGCGGAATGGGTGGTATGGGCGGAATGATGTAAACTGCTCACTGATATATTAAATTGTTGTAATTTAAAATAATTTATTATATCAGAATTTAGCTTACTCATAGTGTTACTCACATATGAGTTTGTTACAAAAAAGGTCACAAAATTTTTGTGACCTTTTTAATTTTATACAATTAATACATCTCTTAAAAAAGAAGTCATCATATTAGAAGAGAGTTTAACTATTGGATGAATGAGAATATTGAAAAAAGCGCCTGAGAAAAATCAGGCGCATTTGACTTAGAGCAATATCTATTTCATTCTAACGTAAGAATGGAGTTTTCCTCATTTAGAATACAGGTAAGGACATAGCTATTAAGCCAATAGTTTTTACGTCCATCTTTAATTGGTCTTTTCACGCGACCAGTTTTAATTCGATCATACAGCTCTTTTTCAGATATATTCATTCTTAATGCAAATTCCGCAGTTGATACACGTCGCTCTGTATTAGTAAGGTCTATAGATATACCCATTAATTATCTCCTACAATATAGTTTTAAGAGGAAATCTCTTGAAATAAAGGCTATCAAATTAATTAAAAAAAAGATGAGATATGTTTAAAAAATCAAAAAAAAGACTTATTTTTTTATTATGTCAGTAAATAATCTTTTGTTAGTTTTAGGTAATAACAACGTTGACTGCTTATCTCATTTAAAATAAATGAGATAAACGTATACTGCTTTATCTTTTAATCTATATTTCTATTTAAAAGGATTTTTAGCATCAGATAAAATCGCGTTTTTCTTGTCGTTAAAGTTTCTACCTTGCTCTGAAAATTTAAATTCTTTGATTTCTGATTCTAAAAACAGCTCTTTTCTAAAATAATCTTTAGTTTGATAAAGCTCTATCATTTTAAGTGTATTCTCAAGATAATTCATTTCAATATTTTGTGATTTAAAAAATGATATAAGCACACTTCCAAGAAAAAATTTCTCATGATTCTCTTGCTTTCGATCTTTTATCTTTTGTTTTTCTTGTCTGTAAGAACTATGAAATGAATTTTTGATTTCATCATGTGCTTTTTGTTTTATTGAATCAGGAACTCTTCGATTGTAGTTTTTTAGCATCCTTAAGGCTATTTTTAATCTTTCATCAGTCTGAGAGAAAGGGTCTTCATATCCACTAAAAAAAACGATATCATTTTCAATATCAGAACGATCACCCTTTGCGATTGTGCAGATGGAGTCCATTAATTCTGCTAATCTGTTTAATTCCAAAATTTTGTGATATTTATTCCTCAAATTTTTAATGTCTTCTTCTGTAAATTGATTTGCAGTTTTTGATCGAATCAATTGTAGTATTAACTCATCTGAATGAGTGCGTCTTGCTATCTGTTTTAAGTGTTTTTCAACACTTAAAATAATTTCATCTACTGTTAATCTAGCTCTAGCCATTTTAAACCATCTGCATTTAAGAAAATGTTGGTATATCACAGAATCTTAAAAAAAATCGTCATATGTTGGGTTTTTCAAAAAAAACTACTCTTCTGTTAGTTTTTTTGGCTGTTAATGGTGGGACAGATAAAAAATCTTTTTTGCGAATGCAAAAAAGATTTTTTATATCTCGTTTCCGTGTCTTTTAAATTTCGCTTCGCTCGCTTTAAAAGACACTTCTCCTCGTGCTGCGCAGCACTTTTAGTTTTAAGCAATTGATTATTATATAATTTATGCGTTACTCATGTTTTAGATTTACTGTTTCTACATACAAATAAAACACATATCTAAGTTATTGTTTTTATTATGTAAATTGAAATTATGGGAGTGGTATTGCTCATGCGTTTTAATTGAAAAATATTTTTTTTCATTTTTCTTCACGAAACGAATCATGAATTTTTAAAATTTTGTAGGATCCGATATTCCAGTTAAATTAATATCGGAAGTAAAAATGTATTATTTTCATTTAAGTCACAACGTTAAAGGTGATAGTCAAATAAAATTGAGTGATGGTGATTCAAAGTATAGACTCTCAAAAAGTGCATATCACTATATTACGCGTACTTTATATTTTTCAAAGCATAAAAGTGAGATTGAAGAACTTGAATATTGTGCGTCTTATAATATGCCGATTTGGTCTGAAAATAATCCTGAAAAGTTTTGGTATGCAGCTGATCAATATACAAGTGAGACTAGACGAACCTCATCACATATTACAATCGCTTTGCCAAAAGAACTGGATAAAAATCGCCGTATAGAGTTGTCTGAAAGATTAATGCATGAGTTTTGTGGTCAATATAAAATGCCATCAACAATCGCAATTCATAATCATGTGGCCGCGCTCGATGGACAGTCAGAACAGCCACATTTACATTTATTATTTTCAGAAAAAAGTATGTTGGATAATATTCAACGTTCCCCACAGCAGTTCTTTAAGCAATATCGTCAAAAAAATCCTGAAAAAGGGGGTGCATTAAAAATTACTGCGGATGTGCTTGGATTTGGTCGTAATATATTATTTCACTACCGAACACAAACTGAAAAAATAATAAATGAATTTTTAGAAAAATATGCACCCACAAAAATTATAGAAATTCATGGTATGGAAATCGAAGTGAGCAGTGCAGTATCGTGCTTATCTAATGAAGATTATAATAAAAAACATGGAACCAATTTAAAAACAGTCCCACAAATTCCAAGGTCATTACTCTATAGCACTGATCCTGAAGATCAAAACAAGGTAGCAGAATATAGAAAGAACATTCGGGAAATTCGTCAAAATAATCTGTATGAACTTTATAAAAAAGAGTATGAGCTAGCGTTGGCTAAAAAACGTGAACAGGAAAACCAGAATAAGCCACAACTTGATCAATCTAAAAAATTTGATTTTGACTTCTAATATCCTCATTAATGAACCAAAGATGATGACGGCTCACAAGCAAGCTCGATGGAATGTATTATTCCTTCTTCAACCTTTAATTAAATCAGTTGATCTGTCTATATACTTTCTGTGGACGGATCAACTGAATTGGTATTAGCGCAATTTGACCTATTACTTAAAATAGTTTTCCATCTGCAATTGTTCAAGCGTGTGCCATTGATAACGCTCATGTCCTGAAAAATTTTGTTTGATATATACAATGTGTTGAAGAATTCGCTTCTGATACTTTAACAGTTGTTGAATACGCTGATCATCATAATCAATATCTACCCGTTGTTGCCGCAGTGCTTGATAAAAGCAGCGGTAGTCCATATCCATATTTTTTAATATTTCCTTGGATGCCGCAGGGTGGAGTGGTTGGCTTAATCCTTCTACTGAATAAGATTCACGCGTGACAAAGTCGGAGCGTATACGGGATTCTTTTGCCACTTTTAATGTTGGTTCAAATGTATTTGATCTAACCTTGATATTTTGAAATGCCTGTTGAATCGAATTAATTAGTGCACTCGGTTGAATAGTATGTGCTGGTGCTGGCTTCTGCAAGCTGGGTGCAGCGACTGGAGCAGAAATGGGTGATTTCAGTTTAGCCTGATGATCTTGTTGACTGTCGACTTTGATGAATTGTTTGAGTTTCTTATAGTTAATCGTATAGAAATTGGTTTGCAGCCATTTATTTTGTGCTAACTTTTCAATCACAAGAATCCCAGCTCGCTTTAACTTTGCAACAATTCGTTTGATTGTTGAGATGCTGTACACGCCAAGCGTGCTTTGCCATTGTTCATAACTATGGAACCAATACTTTTTTCCATTAAAGGTTTTTCCTTCGTTATTTTCTAGAAAGTAATGCAGCTTCTGTAAAAAATTGGCGGCAGCCACGCCAAACGCTTTGGCAAGCGTTGGCGAAGCAATCAGAGGATAGTCTCCAGAAATTAGGAGGTGATTATTTTTATTGGTCTTGGACATGATTCGCCCCACGTAGCACACGTTGTGCACGTTCAATCATCTTGTGACGTTGATGTGTACGAAATGCCCATAGAGAGGAGAGGTTGTTATTCTGATTGAGCTTTGCAACTTCAAGAATTTGCTCATCAGTCATTTCATGCATGCATTGACGAATAATTTGATGGGCTTGTTCAAGCTCGTTGAGTAATGAATTGGCTGTATCCACCGCAATATAAAGATTAGCGAGTGTTTGACGCTGAGGATTTGAAATAGTTTTGCCAAGTTCAACAATCAGTTGCGAGGCTTGTTTTTTAGGTGTGCAAGTGTTTGCACCATGAAGAATTGCGTTCATAGCAGTAATCCTAGATAAGTTTAATTACTTACCGCCATCATTTTCCTACGATGATGGTGGCAGCTTAACAGGAGTAGGAAATACTGAATCTAGGCTCAGCCAACCTTACGGTTGTCCTGTCAAACTGCCATAACGACTGCTAAACAGTAGACAAAAAAATAGCCGCAAGTGCGACATTTATTTGCACCTAGATAATATCAGGTTTCCTACGCCTGAACACAGATTTTGCTGTGTACAATTAGCTTAACTGGGTATCGCTTGAGCTGTCAACGATGTAATTGGATCTTTTTACATATCTTAACATTAATTAATTGGTTGATTCTGCTGGAGATATTTTAAATTTCTGACGGCTGGGAAATTGGGTATGAACAATGTTTATAGTGGCGTATTGAGCACAAACTTTAATGTTTGCTGTGTTGTTAAAAGAAGTGATGAAAATGATGATCAGAATTTCTAATCCATCAAATCGAGGTTGATTCGCTAAAAGAATGAGTTAAATAAATTAGTGATTGTTTAGGGCTTCAACTACTGTTAAGACTTTCTCTAAGCCTTTTATGATCTGAATTTGCTGAATGGGGACACCATCAGTTGCGGTATTGAATGCATTCATAAAATAATCAATCCATTCAGAATCACCGCCCGTTAACGTAGATAAGCTTTGATAAAGGCGAATCAGTAATAATCCAGTTTCACCTTGTGCAGATGCGGGTTCTAATACAGCTGAGAATTCGTTTTGGTTCATCGACATGAGATCGAGACCCATCACAGCAGCCAGTTGAGTATTACTAAGACCAAGTAAATTCGCGGTTTTCAAGACGGCTTCTGCTAAAAACGTTGCTGTACTGGCTGAGTTCATTTAATCGACCCGCTGAGCTTTGCTGATTATTTATTCTATCCCATTTAATAGGCTATTTCTGAAGGTGCGTGAGCTTCAGTTTGATCGCTTTAAATCATCCTGAGCAAATCTCAATCTTCTCATTAACAGCTCATTAGGTATTCATTCATCTCAATGCGTCGAATGTAAAAGCTGAGCCGCGCCTGATTTAATTCTTTATTTTATTGTTTTATTTTAATAGAGAACAACAGTCCATTTTAGCCTCATCCATCAAAGCAAAATGAGCCGATCGATCGGAGTAATTTGACCTTATGGGAAAAATCAAAGACTTATTGCATTACATTTGGCGAATCTAATTGTATAGATTTTAGTGCTTTGTAAAATTGACTAAAGCGCAGGATAAAATTAATATGGGCTCGCTGGCCTACATTGCCAGCGGGTTTTAGCAGACCCTTCGTAAACAAAGAAAGAGTACAAAGTTTGACTTTGTATTCTGCTGTACCCACTCGTCCCTCTTTTCTCTATGGTAGGGCGGAAGGGGGACGTCTTTGTACGTGCTGGTTTCTTTGTTTACCAGTCTGCTAACCCTCTTTCGTTCTGCCACCATTATTTAGCAGTAATCGGTAGGACTTCTTTTCTAAACAAAGGAGCTTCTTATGCTGTACCAATCTTTTCTAATTTGCGACTCACCCCATGTTCAACCTTGTTGTGCTTTGCAACGAGGGCGATACGGCTAATTTTTTATTATTCGTCTGTATTCAAACAATATTTTTACAAGAACAATCCAACGGTGGATGGCTAAGTCACGCCTATAAAAAATAAACCTTTTTATATCTGCTGGTGATTGTGCATTGCATTGAACATGCGGGAAACAACCATGACTGAATTAAGCAAACCCAAAATCATACCCATTGAACACCGTCCACAAAAATCTAAGCTCTTTATAAAATGTGTGGTCTTACCCATCGTGATCTTTCTCATCGTTGCCAAAATCTTCTCTTTTGGTGCTTTCGGTTACATTTTCTTTGGCTTTGACCTGTTCTGGTTTGTGATCATTTACTACCTCTATCAATATGGAAATACCTATTTTGACGGAATGACCGAACAACTGAAACGTCAGGGTGAAACTTTTAATTATCAAAACCGTGGTGTCTGGATTAACTCTCAGGACAAAACCATCATCCTGTTTGATCAGCCTGATCAACGTCTAGTGAAATATCCTTTCGACTACATTACCTCTGTGGGTCATTACAATCTGGTTGAAGATCGCTTTAGAACGACAACCACGGTGATCAGTAACCCAATGATGGGAACTCATGTTAACCAACAAGTCCATCGGACACCGATGAAACGTGAGTTCCAAGTCAATATTGGAACACGGGATCAATTTAAACCAAATTACAGCCTTAAAGTGCTGTTTCCTTGGCGTAGCCCAAAAATGGCCAGTGAAATCCGTCAACTCCTTTCGGCTGATCATTATCAATAACAATATATAAATATAAGGCAGTCAATCATGATGATTTCAAAAACCTTTATGCCATCTGTGCTGATGATGGCAATCAGTACAGTCATGGTCGGTTGTGGAGGCGGTGGTTCGGGAGGAGAGTCCAGTTCATCCAATGGTGGTGGAACGGAAAATCCTAATAATGGCAGTACCAATCCTAAGCCTGTAACTTGTGCTGAAACTCAATATCTAGAAGAGGGGACATGTAGAAATAAGGCGCCGCAGAATATTCAGGCATTCTCATTGAGTAACCTGATCCAAGGTCAAAGCTATCCATTATCGCTGCAAACAGATCAAGGTCTGGCAGTGACTTTTAGCAGTAATACCCCCAACATCTGTAGTGTAAATGATAGTGAACTTAAAGCCCTAAAGGTTGGACAGTGTACTCTGGCACTGACACAGGCTGGTACAACAAAAGTTCTACCACTCAATAGCCGCATGACCGTCAATGTGACTTGTGCTGCCGATCAATATCTAGAAAATAATGTTTGTGTAACTAAGGTCGAGCAAACCATTACCCCACTCAAAATCAAATACATCCTGACGGATAGTGTGTATTCACTGGATACTGAATCCAGTGCCAAACTTCCCGTCACGATTAGCAGCCTTTCTTCATCAACCTGTACGTATAGTCAGGGCGAACTCAAGGGGATTGGGGCGGGTGTATGTACTCTTAAACTCACCCAAGAGGGTGATACCAAAACACTGGTAGCAGAGAGTAAAACCATCAGCTTTGATGTGTTTAAGGCTTCATCTATGAGTGATGCCCCCAATATTAATAACTGTTATGCGGGTAAGCTCAGTGCAAAGTTTAGAAATGAATTTTTAAATGAAATCAATACGGTTCGTGCCTTGCATGGGCTGCCAAGTATTACATACGACTATGCCCATGAAGATGAGATGATGCAGACGGCGCTGATTCTTGCTGCAAACAACATCTTGACCCATTACCCAGAATCAAACACAAACTGCTATTCAGATATTGGTGCAGTGGGTGCAAAAACCAGTAGTTTGGAAATGGGGGTAAGACAGAATAAATATGACTATTCACCTGCCGAAAGCATTACAAATATGGTGCATGACAAATTAAATCTGTTTGCAGGAGATGTGGGGCATCGCCTCTGGATGCTGAATCCTTTCTTACAAAAATCGGCGTATGGTTCAGTTAATGCGCCATCATTTAAAGATACCCGATTCCCTTATGTGGTCGGTACGTCCTACAAAGTGGTTTATCCCTTCGACAATCCAACCACTGCACCACTCGGTGTGATTGCCTATCCCTACCACAACTATCCAGCCAAATATTATATGGCGGGTTCAATTCTCTCGATTTCAGTTTTAACCGATCAAAAGAATTTCTTTGCCAATCGCAATGTGGACTACGCCAAAGCTAACGTTGTTGTCACTGAACGAAGTAGTGGTGCTAAACAGAAGATCAGTAATATCCGTTATGAAAATATCGGAGTTCCCAACCATATCCAGTTTAACTTTGACGATTTGAAATTGAACGTGATCTACGATGTCAAACTCAGCAATGTCTTGGTGAATGGTCAGCCTAAAGAATATTCCTACTGGTTTAACGTGAATGATCGGTAAGCGAAAATAAGGACAACAACAAAATGAGATGTATGATTAAAGAATTTCTTGTCACGAGTATCTCGCTGCTCATGATACACACCGCGACGGCTCAACCTATTTCTGCCTCATCTTTAACACTGGAGCAAGGCTTATCCTGTCTGGATTGGACTGAAAATGAACAATCTTTTAATAACCAACTGGCGTTGGGTGACAGGGCAGATATACCAACACCAGCGATCGCCAAACTTCAGAAACAATTTCAAAAGCAATATAGCAAGCAAGAGACGACCATTATCGATGATTCAGACGATGAAAATTTCTGTCAGGACTGCCCTGAAACAACCGTCTATCGTCCTAGAAACAAAAGCAATCCGATTCAACGCATTGAGACCTCAATGCATGTCAGTGTTGCAGGAGCAAGTACATCGATCTATCGTCGAGATGACATCGCCACAACTAAACAAAAAATTGAGAGCGGATTAAATATTAAATTCAGTCGCCATACAGGGCAGCAATTCAAAAGCTTTAAACAGCAGTGGGATAAAGCTTCTATGCATGATGATCAAAATAGAAGTAAAACCCAAAAAGTCTTTCAGCAATATCCACATTTAAAGGTCTTTAATGGCGAAGTCTTCCAAAATCAAAAGATCTATACACCCAAACAGATTTATATTTATAGCCAGCCCTATAAACGTGACACTTCTTATCTGAATGATATGATTGCTTTTATCAGTCTTTATGACAACCCAGTCAATTCTTCACAACACATTTTACAGTGTGGCTTTATTGACAATGTGTTTTAACTTCCAAATAAATAAAGAGTCAAATCAAATGAAAAAATTAATATTCGCAGGATTATGTTTAAGTCTTTCAACACTAGCTTGTGCTGGTGCAAAAGAAAGCCTAGTAGGAAAGCGTCTGGTCTTAGATTTGCCAGATACCGAATGTGCGGGATTATCTTTTGCCAAAAATGGTAAGGACGCAGCAATGTATGCCGAAATGGGGCAATGCCAAGATCCTTTACCACTTCGAGTAAAATGGCTAGATGACAAGACCTTTATTCTAATTGAGAAAGTACGAACGAATAATATTTCTCCACCACGTAGCTATTTATATAAAGTTCAAAGCGTTAATCAGCATTATGTAAAATTGACCCAGATATGGACGGGGTGGGGAGATTCAAAAGACGATACGCTAGGCTATTATTTTAAATAGCTTGATCTAAGGTAGGCTAAATATATAAAGCTAAAGCGATAATTGACCAGAGGTTTTTAAAACATGAATTACTACGCAGAGGATCCCTTCTAGATAATTTAAACTAGGAGGTAATATGCAAAAGCTGAAATTTCAGTACCAGCGCCCTGTAAAAATCGATCCTAATGATGGTATCCGAAAACGATATCCCCATATGAGGAATGCTTATTTTAAAAAGTTCAGTACATATCCAGAACGTAGTTTCTATTTTTTTCATTTGATCGAATATAAGGATTATCCTTTAAAACTTCGTGTTGCACGAGGTTCTGGTTTGCCAGAAGAATGGGATGATCTTCCATCTTCAGTCTACAAGGTAGCTAAAAGCTGGAAGCATAATTCCAAAAGAAAGCATCAGTACTTTAAAGAGGATGTTGCCTAAAATTTATTTTATCTAAAAATAAAGGAATAGTTTTTCCCTTATTTTTTGCTTAATGCCGAATTTAATAATTACATACTTATCTAGCAGTAGCGGATGATTTGACGACTGTAGAAAACTTAGCTCAAATTTAGCTTAATAGCTGCCCTAAAAAATGGGTAAGTATTAGATAGATCGGATTTGAGCTTATTCATACTCCTTTTGCTGATATTGGTAATATATAAAGCTTATTTTCAATAAAAAACACATCATAATACCCCCTTGCCTTTTAACCACAAAAATATTGAAGTTATTATTTAGAAGCAATTAATAGAAAAATAAACAAATCTTTTTTAAACAAGCTACTAATAAAAATATCTCCATCGAAAATAAAGTATAAAAATTCAAAAACCATTTAATAAAGTATCAATAGAGTTAAAATACATATAGCTTACTTTTAATTTTAAAGAGGAATACAAGAAATAATTTCTTGTATTCCTGTTATAAGATTGGGAGAACCAAGTTGATAATTTCACCCATTTCTTTGGATCTATTAATTTAAGTTTCGACTTTACTTATTTGAGCTTAGCCATTTGGTCGAGTCACAATCGGGAAAATTGAATCTGGACGTTTAAACATTGCAAAGAATTTTCCAATTTTCAGTGGATTACCTTTGACTTTACTGTCTTTAGAAAGCAGGACTTTTACCCCTTCTATTTGACCTGTAATCATTTTTAGATATAAGGGCTTGGTTAAGGTTAATGTAGGGCAATCCAATGCCAAATCTTTACTTTCATCATAACGCTTAAACTGCATGACTGAGTTTTCAACCCATAATGAAAAATGCTCTTTGGTATCCGACAAAACCAGATTGATACACTGGTTTTCATTTTTTAAATTTTCCACATCTAAATTTGTCGCCATAGCTTCAAGAAATCTTTCAGTTGGTGTATGAATCAATAAATCACTCGGATCAGAAGTATTTTGTAGGGGTACATTATTTTGTAGCTCTTGAGCGCCCACCAAAAAGAAATTACGCCAAGTTGAAGCCTCAGCAGCATAGCCCAATTGACGATAAGTATTCGCCAATAAGTCTTTTGCTTGTTGGTTTTGAGGGTTATTCAACACAATATGTTTTAAAATCTCGGCAGCCCATCTATAGTCAGCTTGAGCGTAGGCATCCCGCGCATTTTTCAATGCATTGTTCTCCCCACCTGCTAACTCAATATATTTTTTTGCAACAGCTTTAGGGGGTAATGGATCTAAATTGGAAGGATGGGCATCGAACCATCCCATATAATATTGGTATACTGCTTTTACATTATGTTTTAGGGTTCCATAATAGCCATGAGCATATAGTTTTTGATCAAGTGCCGCTGGAAGCTTAATTTTTTCGGCAATTTCAGCGCCATTAAAACCAGAGTTCATATATCTCACCGTCTGATCATGCGTGAACTTATAAACATCTCGCTGGGTTTTAATAAAATCTTGAATATTGTCATTGCCCCAGACAGGCCAATGATGCTGTGCAATCAATACATCGGATGCTTTGGCATGCTGCATTGCTTGGTCTAGATAGCCCACCCATTTTAAGGCATCACGGACTTTAGCACCCCGAAGGGTATAAAGATTATGCATGGTATGAGATAGAATTTCTGCGCCGTTATAAAGTTTCAATGATGGGATAGAGAACGTTAATTCTGCTGGTGCTTCTGAACCCGGCACGTTATAAAACACAAAATCCAAGCCATCAACCGTCATTTTCTGTTCTGGTTGAGTGATCAGTTGTGTAGGCTCAAGGATGCCCATTTTTCCCACAGCAACAGCCTTACCTAAACCTGTATCCACCAATCCTTCCGCATTTTTAGGTAGAAAAGTTCCATACATATAAGTCGCACGACGTATCATGGCTGAACCTGCCATCACATTTTCACTGGTCGCTTCTTCCATAAAGCCTTTTGGCGCAATAATTGGAGTTTTTCTAGCGTTAATTTCTTCGCTAGAAAGAACGCCTAATGCACCACCAAAATGATCGATATGGCTATGGGTAAAGATAATGGCTGAAATTTTTTGCTCACCTAAATGCTGTCTAGCAAATTTAAGTGCTGCTTCAGCCGTTTCTTTAGAGGTTAATGTATCCACAATAATCCAGCCAGTATCACCCTGAATGATGGTCATATTTGCCAAATCAAAACCACGAATTTGCCAAACTCGATCTGTTACTTTAAATAGCCCAACATTGTTGTTTAATTTTGCTTGTCGCCATAGAGTGGGATTAACGGTATTTGGTGCTTGATCTTGTAAAAAACTAAATGCATCAAAATCCCAGATAACATTGCCTTTCTCACTTTTAATTTGACCTGTTGGCTTGGCAATAAAGCCCTTTTGAGCCTGATTAAACTCAGTCATATCCTCTAAGTTATACTTCGCCTTATATGTATTATTTGATTCAATGACCGCTTTTTCTACTACAGTATTTGCTGCAAAAACAGAAAATGGCAGAATAAGCATCAATGAAACTGTTAAAAACTTAATTTTCATCTTCTTTCCTTTTTTTAAATAGAGGTGGTCCCACATGTTTGAACAATTTGTTGTGGTAGCTGGTCATAGTAAAACTCATCTGGAGTCATTTTGTCCAGACTCGAATGAGGTCGTTTCAAATTATAAAATTCAAAATATGCGTTTAATTGCTTCTTCGCATCCAAAACATTGCTGTAGGCTTTGAGATACACCTCTTCATATTTAACGCTCCGCCATAATCGTTCAACCATCACATTATCAACCCATCGACCTTTACCATCCATGCTGATTTGGATGTCATTTGATTTCAATAGTTTCGAACATATTCATTCTCAAATGTTGAGGAGAGAGATTTACTTTAATAAAACTTTTTAGTATTTTGTTAGCAAATCAGTAGTATTTCCATCGCTATGCGTTCAAGTAGGTTGTCTAAGCTTATACTCGCATTTATCCTGTTTTTGTTTACGATAACAATTACCGGAGTTCATGCGTGGGCGCCTGTCTTACTTGAGAATATTGAACACCAACATGAGTTAAGTATTGTCGTTGAGGATGATGCATCAAGTCATTGGTCTTTGCAGCATTATAGTGATTCTCTTAAAAACTCTACTGATCATGACGCTGAAGCACATAGCTGGAAGAACATTGATGAGCCAATTTATCATCATTCAGTAAAACCAATTTCTTCTGATAGTGATCTAAGCATAGATCCAGTCTTTATTCTGAGTTTCGCACTTCCACTAGTTTTATTCTTTTTCCAGCTTTTTGAAAAGCCTATTTATCGAGCCTTTTTAAAGCGGCGATCCCCTCTAGTATTTAGTAATTCTTATACCTACTCTAAAAACTTAATCGTCCTACATAATTGATTTTTCTATACAAAAATTAATTTTAATTTTTTTGTATAGGTAAAGTCATGTCTAAAAAATATCAGATATTTCTTACCTGTGGATTTGTAGCAACAGCAGCAAATGTATTCGCAGAAACGAATTATGCTGAACTACAAAAGCAGGTAATCGCAAGTGATGCTGTACTCAATAGCTTAAAGCAGTCCGAGCAAGCTTATGAAATTAATCAAAAGTTTGCTGGTAGATTAAATAATCCGACTTTCAATGTGGAGTTGGATAATCTCGGTAATTCTAAACTGAAGGATTTGGATGGCCCAACAACCTTATTGGGACTGTCACAAGAGATTCCTCTTAGTAATAAACTTTCCTTGAGAAAACAGATTGCGAGTTTTCAAGGTGATCGTAATCAGTTCGAAATAGCAAAGCGTCAGGCTGAACTCAAAGCAGATTTAAGAATCTGTATGGCGAATTGGTATGTAGCTACTCAGCGTGCTGAAATTTATTCTTCTGAGAGTAAATTGAATGCCAGACAAGCTAACGTTCTTTCCGAACGGCTTAAGTACGGGCGAGTAATTCCTTCCGATGCTCAGCTAAGCATAGCACTTTCATCTGAGTCGAAATTGCGCCATCAAAATGAAGTGAAGAAGATTCAGTTCCAGAAAAATCTGTGTTCTAAGTTCACTTCCAACCTGCCAAGTAATGCATTGGAGGTTCCGTTAAGCTTTAATTTCACAAACAAAATAAGTTTGTCTGAGCAAGAAGCAACGCTGAGTTCGAAGCTGAAAAAGACTCAGTTTGAACTGGCCCGCAAAGAAGCAATACCAGATATTACTTTGGGAGTCGGGGTTAGGAACTACCAAGAAACCAATGACAAAGTCTTCCAAGTTTCAACGTCAATACCCCTCAATATCTTTAATCGAAATAAGGGCAATATTGCGATTGCTCAAGCAGAGCATACGAAAGCAGAAACACAGTCTATGCTTTTGAGTCGTAACTCTAAAATTGAATTGGAAAACAAATCTATTGAGGTTTCCAATTTAATTGATGCGATTAAGCAATATGATCAAACCGTTTTGCCCGCAACAAATGAAAGCCTGCGAATTGCAGAGATGGGTTACCAAGCAGGGAAAAACTCTTTACTTGAGTTCAATAACATCAAGCAAATTTGGCTAGACAAACATCTTGCTCGATTCGATTTGTGGTTGGCTTTGCAGACAGAAATTGCAGAAGTCGAGCGCAACTACATTACTCATTTAGATCAAGAATAAGGGCAAGAATATGAATAAACAAACCAATACATTGATTGCAACTGGTGTCGTTGCCTTACTTATCGTCTTATGTGCTATTGCTTGGTATAAAACCGGTAATAAGACACAAGTGAGTGGACATGGTGAGGTCGCCGAAGAAAAAGTAGCTGTAGCTGGAGATGAGAAAGGACCTCACGGTGGTCGGTTGTATCGAGATGGAGATTTCTCTGCTGAGGTTAAGATATTTGAAGAAGGAGTGGAACCACACCTCCGTGTTTATGGGTATTTGAATGACAAGCCGCTTAAACCTGAAGACTTAAAAGCGAATATATACATTAAGCGTTTAGATGCTGAGCAAAATATTCAATTTAAACCAGAGAGTGATTACTTGATTGGAAATGAAATTGTCTATGAGCCACATTCGTTTTTAATGGTTGTAAATGTCGATTATCAAGGGAAAAAACATACTTGGAAGTGGGATACGAAAGAAGGTCGTGTCACCATGTTAGACAGTAGTATTAAGAGCAGTGGTTTAGAGCTCTTAAAAGTTGAACCAATGATGTTTGAAAATGCTTTGGAACTGAAAGGTGAGTTGAAGTTTCCTGATAATTTTGAAAGCCTTGTTGCACCAAAAGCCAGTGGAACACTGATAAAAACCTACCGTAATATTGGGGATAAAGTAAGTCAAGGAGACTTACTTGCTGTTGTCCAAAGCCAAGATTTAATTCGTTTGAATGCGGATCGTAAAGTTGCTTTGGATACTCTACAGTTTGCTCGACAAAAAATGGAACAAGAACGAGCATTATGGCAAAAGCGTGTATCACCTGAGATTGATTATATTTCTGCAAAGAGAGATTTTGATGCTGCTCAAACTCGTGCAAATGAGTTGAATAACTTAATAAGCTCTTATGGCGGTTCAGGTAATGGAACAGTTGAAGTTCGTGCAGCAATGTCAGGAACAATATTAGAAATCCTTGGTGCTGTTGGATCTAATGTAAGCTCTTCAACCCCTATTTTTAAAATCGCAAATACTTCGCAACTCTTGGCGGTAGTAAATGTTCCTGCTGACAAGCTTAATGCTATAAACCCTACAAACAGAGTCAAAGTTAAACCTCAAAGTCCGACAGGCACAGAAGAGGCATTGGGCAAGATCAAATATATTAGTGATGTCATCGATACTAAAACACGTACAGCGAAGGTATTTATTGAGATACCAAATCAGTTTAAGTGGCGTTCTGGACAGTTAATCACGGCTCAAATTTTTGAAAATCAAAGTCAAAAGCCAATGGTTGTACGTGAAGATGCGTTACAGAATTTCCGTGATTGGGACGTGGTATTCATTCGTGTTGGTAACGATTTTGAAGCTCGACCTCTGGAGCTTGGCGATAAATACAATGGGTATGTGGAAGTTAAATCTGGATTACGAATAGGACAGGTTTATGCCGCAGGAAATTCATATCTTTTAAAAGCAGAGCTAGGTAAATCTGGCGCTACTCATGACCATTAAGGGGAGTAGCGAATATGTTTGATCAGATTGTTAAACTCTCGATTAAGAATCGTTGGCTTGTACTCATCGTATTCCTATTTGTCGGTGCATTGGGGGCTTATAACTATTTTAAGCTACCAATTGATGCTGTTCCCGATATTACGAATGTACAAGTTCAGATTAATAGTGAAGCTCAAGGACTCTCTCCAATGGAGATGGAGTCTCAGGTGACTTATCCTATTGAAACGGCTTTGGCTGGTATTCCAAATTTAGACTATACCCGATCAGTCTCTCGGTATGGCCTGTCACAAGTGACGGCAATTTTCAAAGAAGGGACGGATATTTATTTTGCCCGACAATTAGTGAATGAGAAGCTACAAGGGGTGACACCAAATCTTCCCGTTGGAATTGCAACTTCTATGGGGCCTGTTTCTACAGGACTTGGCGAAATCTTCATGTATACCGTTGAAAATGCCAAGAACAATCCTAATCCACTTTCACCAACGGAATTACGCACCTTACAAGACTGGGTGATTAAACCTCAGCTTCGAAATGTAGAGGGTGTTAATGAAATCAATACCATTGGTGGTTATCTCAAACAATTTGTAGTTCAACCTGATTATGCTTATTTACGTAGCATAGGGCTGGATCAGAAGGCGATTTTAGAGGCTATCTCTAAGAACAGCATGAATAAAGGCTCGGGGTATATTGAGAAAAATGGTGAACAGTATTTGATTCGTTCTGATTCTCAAATTAACTCAATTGAGCAAATCCAGAATATCCCGATTACGACGAGCAATGGTTATATCCTCAGATTGAAAGATGTTGCCAAAATATCTATTGGTCACGAATTACGTACAGGTGCCGCAACTAAAGATGGGCAAGAAATTGTACTGGGTACAGCATTCATGCTTATCGGTGAGAACTCACGAAATGTTGCTCATGCTGTTGATCAAAAACTACAGCAAGTTCAAAAATCATTACCAGAAGGTGTAGAAGCAAAAGCGGTCTATAACCGTACAACTTTGGTTGATGCAACGATACAGACGGTGAAAAAGAATCTTTTAGAAGGTGCGATTCTAGTAATCGTTGTTCTGTTTGTATTTCTTGGTCATTTCCGTACTGCGCTGATTACAGCTCTAGTTATTCCATTATCCATGCTGATGACAATCACAGGTATGGTGAACCAAAAAATTAGTGCAAACCTTATGAGTCTTGGGGCACTAGATTTCGGGATTATTGTAGATGGTGCTGTTGTAATTGTTGAGGCTTCCTTAGCAAAGTTGGCAATTAAACAAAAAGAGCTTGGGCGAGTTTTAACAAGGCAAGAACGCTTTACGACTGTGTTTGAGGCGACTAAAGAATCCCGCAAAGCGATTCTCTATGGTCAATTGATCATTATCTTGGTGTATCTACCTGTAATGACTTTGACTGGTGTTGAAGGAAAGATGTTTACACCAATGGCTGCAACAGTGGTTATGGCTTTAGTGGCAGCAATGATACTTTCAATTACGTTTGTCCCTGCAATGGTGGCATTGGTCACTACCGGTGAAATTAAAGAAGAAGAGTCAAAAATCGTTCATGGTATCAAAAGGTTTTATAACCCAATTTTAGATTGGTCTTTAAATCACAGATATTTGCTAATTGCTTTTGTCTCTATTTTCTTTGTTTTTAGTGCAAGTCTTTCGACTCGTTTAGGTTCAGAGTTTATACCTTCCTTGGATGAGGGAGATGTGGCACTACATGCTTTGCGTATCCCTGGCACGTCGTTGACTCAAGCAATTGAAATGCAATACACGTTAGAAAAAGAGATTAAGAAAATTCCAGAAGTTCAGAC
Source organism: Acinetobacter sp. GD03645 (assembly GCF_029845285.1). NCBI lineage: Bacteria > Pseudomonadati > Pseudomonadota > Gammaproteobacteria > Moraxellales > Moraxellaceae > Acinetobacter > Acinetobacter sp. GD03645. The sequence goes on from NZ_JAOCLL010000026.1 coordinate 34,082, forward strand.
TATTTTTGCCAAAGTAGGGACTGCTGAAATTGCGACTGATCCTGTTCCACCTAACGTTGCAGATAACTTTGTCATGCTGAAACCTCGTAGTCAGTGGCCTAATCCTGATAAGGAAAAGTCTGCGGTTGTTGCTGAAATTGAACGCGTATCTAAAGGCGTATATGGAAACAATTATGAGTTTACACAGCCGATTCAAATGCGTTTTAACGAACTTATTTCAGGTGTCAGAACCGATGTTGCCGTAAAAATTTATGGTGATGATTTGGAACAGTTACTTGAATCAGCAAACGCTGCCGCTAAGATTTTAGAGGGAGTCAATGGTACTGCTGATCTTAAAGTCGAACAGATGTCTGGTTTACCCATGGTTTCTGTTGAGCTGAAAAAAGACATGATTGCCAACTATGGGCTTGATGCAGAGGATGTGCAAAAACAGGTTTCTAGTCTAATTACAGGCGAGACAGCAGGTAAGGTGTTTGAAGGAGATCGAAAGTTCGACATTGTGGTACGCATGGACCAAAACTCGGTAACAGACCTAGAGAAGCTTTATCAGATTCCTGTGAGTTTAGCTGATGGTTCGAGTGTTCTTTTATCAGAATTGATCGAGTTAAAAAATGTTCAAGGACCAAACCAGATTTCTCGCGAAAATGGTAAACGTCGTATCGTCATTACAGCAAATGTTCGTGGAACTGATATTGGTAGTTACATTTCAGAAGCACAATCTAAGCTGACTGCTGATTTTAAATTACCAGATGGTTATTGGCTGACTTGGGGCGGTACGTTTGAGCAAATGGAATCTGCTTCAAATCGTCTTATGGTTGTAGTACCGATTGCTTTAATTCTGATCTTTGCCATGATCTATATGGCTTTAGGTAATGTTAGAAACAGTATCTTGGTATTCACAGGTGTGCCATTTGCACTAACAGGTGGTGTGATTGCTTTAGCACTACGTGATATCCCATTCTCCATTTCTGCGGCTGTGGGTTTCATTGCCTTATCGGGTGTTGCTGTGCTGAATGGTTTGGTTCTTGTTTCAGCCATTCAGCGACTTAGAGTTCAAGGTGAAAGTGTCATTGATGCAGTGAAACATGGTGCAATGGAAAGACTCCGTCCCGTGTTGATTACAGCTTTGGTCGCTTCATTAGGTTTTATTCCGATGGCCTTAAACGTAGGCATTGGCTCTGAAGTTCAGCGCCCAATTGCAACTGTCGTTATTGGTGGGATTATTTCATCAACCTTACTGACTTTGATTATTTTGCCAACCTTATATGTGTGGTTTAACCAAGGTAGGTCAAGAAAATCAAACGATGCTGCTGAACAGGTTGTTTAGGGGCATCTTTAATGACAAATATATTGCGAGATAAACAAAGCAAATTTGTGATGATGTGGCTAGTCTGCATGATCAGTCTCGCTTTATGTTTGCACTTTAATGAGCATGTAACTGTAAATGAATTTCAGAGACACGTTTCAATTGATGCAATTCACTCTCACCATCATGAGATAAGTCAACAACATTCACATAGTCACCAAGATAATTACTATGAACATTTTGTTGGCTATGACGCACTTAAATCGACCGCTTTAGCCCATCTCTTAAAGGGGATATCGATTCTAGATTGGTCAAAAGAATATGTTTATCTGATGGTGAGTCGTATTTTTAAACCGCCCAAAAAGTTAATGGATTTTCAATTCATTTTAAATTTTGGAGTTTGATATACATGCAAATTATTGCTTCACACATTGTGAAATTAAGTGCTTACATAAAGCTATTACTTGCTTTATTCATTACATTGGTAAGTCCTACACTTTTTGCTCATGGAGTAGCAGAAGGTGATAAGGGCTATATTCAAGAAATTTATGGCGTTCAAGTAATTCCATTCATCTATTTGGGTGCGAAGCATATGGTCACTGGATATGACCATCTATTATTTCTTGTTGGCATTATCTTCTTTTTATATCGAATGAAAGATATCGGCTTATACGTCAGCCTATTTGCACTTGGGCATTCGATTACGATGCTGGTAGGTGTTTATTACAACATCTCGATAAACGCCTACATCATCGATGCAATCATTGGTTTTTCAATTGTTTATAAGGCTCTTGATAACTTGGGGGCTTATCAACGTTGGTTTGGTTTTCAACCAAACACGAAAATCGCGACTTTAATTTTTGGTCTGATTCATGGTTTTGGACTCGCAGTAAAAATTCAGGAATATGAAGTTCCGAGTGATGGACTGTTGGCAAATTTAATCTCATTCAATATTGGGGTTGAATTAGGTCAGTTTATGGCTCTGTGCATCATCTTGTTATTAATGACGTTTTGGAGAAAGACACCTTATTTCTTTAAAACAGCTTATCAAAGCAATGTCTTCCTCATGTTTCTCGGTTTTTTACTTGTTGGCTATCAACTTACTGGCTTCATTACTCAATAAGGATCTAAATTATGTATAACGCTGAAATTCCAAAAGATATCGAATTACCTTCATCAAAAAAGTTAATTAAATCAACAGCAATTGCTGCCGTAAGTGCTGTTGTTGTGCTAGTTACCTGTGTCATGCCTGCGGAGTATGCAATTGATCCGACAGGTATGGGTAAAGTGCTTGGTTTAACGAAAATGGGAGAAATCAAACAATCACTAGCTGAAGAGTCAGAAAATGGTATCAATGCTGCACAGGCAGTGAATAGTGTTGAACAAATATCAGTGGAAACTTCGACTCAAACGGCAGCTGATAATGCTCAAATGATTATGCCTGCTATTAATAAAGAGAGCATTAGTATTGAGCTTAAACCGGGCCAAGCAACCGAAGTGAAACTGACAATGCCACAAAGTGCAAGTGTCAACTTTGATTGGAAAGCAGTAGGAGGCGGTCTTAACTATGATACTCATGGTGATCCAGTGAATGCTCCTAAAGGGTTCTATCATGGCTATGGTAAAGGAAAGAATGAGACAACTCAGCAGGGCGTCTTAAAGGCAGCTTTTGATGGCAAACATGGTTGGTTCTGGCGTAACCGTACTGAAAATCCAGTGACTGTAACTCTACTTGTAGAAGGGCAGTTTAGTGAAATGAAGAAAGTCTTTTAAGTTTTGATCAATCTCCTTGGAATAATATTCCAAGGAGATTCAATTGCTAAAGAAGTCAGGTTCTAAAAGGAATCCATAAGATGCTAGAAGTACTAAAAAACACAACATATCGGCATTTGTTTTTGGCCCAAGTAATAGCGCTAATCGGAACGGGGTTAATCACAATCGCCCTAGCTTTACAGGCATACGATATTGCAAAGGGAGACGCAGCCCAAGTTCTCGGTATTGCATTGGCAATTAAGATGATTGCTTATATCGGTGTAGCACCTATAGCATCTGCATTTGCTGAGAGATTACCAAGAAAACAAGTATTGGTTGGACTAGATGTTATTCGAGCATTAACAGCATTGTGTCTACCGTTTGTGACGCAAATTTGGCAAATTTATATTCTCATTTTTATTTTGCAATCTGCTTCTGCTGCATTTACACCAACATTTCAGGCAATGATTCCAGATGTTCTTCCTGAAGAAAAAGACTATACCAATGCTTTGTCATTGTCTCGCTTAGCCTATGATTTGGAAAATATTATCAGTCCAATGCTGGCAGGTTTCTTACTCACTGTCATGAGCTACCATAATCTGTTTTTAGGAACAGTATTGGGTTTTATCGGTTCTGCTTTGTTTGTAGTAAGTGCAAAATTACCAGTTGCCAAAGTACCTGAATTTAGAGGTGTTTATAGTCGTATAAAGCAGGGAGCTAAAATTTATTTTAATACGCCAAGACTTAAGGCTTTGCTTGCTTTAAATCTAGCAATTGCATCGGCGAGTGCGGTTGTGATTGTAAATACTGTTGTACTGGTTCAATCGACATTTAAACTTACTGAAAATGCAACGACATGGGCATTTGGTTTATTTGGTCTTGGATCAATGTTATCGGCTTTTGTTTTGCCAAAGATATTGGATAAATTTCCTGATCGATCAGTTATGTTGACTGGTACAACAATTCTTGTAATCGGGCTGTTAAGTGGTTATTTCATTACATCCTATAATGGTTTGCTTGCACTCTGGTTTGTACTTGGTATTGGATATTCTGTTTCACAAACACCTACAGGCCGTTTAATTCGCAAGTCTGCATCGAGTGAGAATAGAACGTCATTGTTTGCTGCCCAATTTGCTTTCTCTCATGCTTGTTGGTTAATTACTTATCCATTAGTTGGATGGTTAAGTACCAATATAGGCACATTACAGACTTTTATTCCGATGGCTGTTATTGCGATTATTGCTCTCATTCTTGCATTACGTTTATGGACAACTAAAGATGAAGATTTTCTAGCACATAGCCATGATGATTTACCCGCAGACCACGATCATGTGGTTCAGCACCAAGTCAATGGTGTACATGTGCATGAGTATGTGATTGATGACTATCATCAAAAGTGGCCTAAATAATTCTTTTCGACTAATGGCTTAGAAGTAACCCGTTTATTTGTTGTACAATTTCAAACTTGTTTTATCGTTCAATAAAAAAGGTGAACAACATGAAAAAACTAATCTTTGTATGTTTAATGGGGCTTGCGGTAACAAATGCTTTTGCTCATTCAGGTGGTACGGATTCTTCAGGCTGCCATACGAATAGCAAGACAGGGGATCGTCACTGCCACTAATGGTACAAAAAAGGAAGCTTAGCTTCCTTTTTTATTAGGGTTTGTTGAGAATTAACAAAGGCAACTGATTAATTTATAATAGTACTATGGATAGATACA